>JAZSLD010000009.1:0-4331 GCA_045535195.1 Clostridia bacterium
CTCAGAGAAGATTCTTCATACAGAATTGAAGAACTGGAAGAAGACCGTTTGTATTTGATTCCCGATGGCATTCCCACAGCGGTTACATTGATGGAATATCGTTTTGAACGTTTCTTCTCGGCGAACAATATAACAAAAGGTATCATAATGGGTTAATTGATTTCTGATAGGAGAAAGACAAATGTTAAAAATTGCATATATAGGCAATTGTGGATTTCATTCGGCTGTTGTCAACGATGCCACAAGAGGTGATGCACGGTTTACCGCTTGTGCGGTGGCGGGCGGAACGTTGGATGAGGACATGAGTGCATATTATGAGGAAATAAAAGAAGACCACCCCAAAGCCGTATTATACTCTGACTATATGCAGATGTTAGATGTTGAAAAGCCTGATGTGGTTGTTGTGTCGCCCCGTTTTGACCTTACATCGGCAATATGTATGGAGTGTGCGGGAAGAGGTATACATATTTTTGCAGAAAAACCCGTAGCAACAGATTTGGACGAACTGCACCAGTTGAAAGAAGCGATTAAAAAAAGTGGCGTTTATTTTATGGCCATGCATTATTTAAGGCTTGAAGGTCCGTTCAATCAGGCAATCAGTATAGTTAGGAATGGCCTGATAGGCGATGTGCGTATGATAAACGCACAAAAAAGTTATAAACTTGGCCAACGTGCAGATTTTTTCAAAAAAAGGGAAACTTACGGCGGAACAATCCCCTGGGTAGGTATCCATGCTATTGACTGGATATATGCAATTGCCCATAGCCCGTGCAAGAAGATAACGGCTTGCCAGAGCAAAGTGCATAACAACAACCATGGCGACTTGGAAAGCACGTGCTTGTGTCAGTTTGAATTTGACGGCGGTGTGCTTGCATCGCTGAATATTGACTATTTGCGTCCTGCGAAAGCACCAAGCCATAGTGATGACCGGTTGAGAGTTGTTGGAACTGAAGGCACGCTGATGGTGGAGAATAATGTTTTGACAGTTATAAATAAGGACGGCGTGTCAACTCCGAATATTGAAACTGAGAGTAATCTTGCCATTGATTTCCTTGAATCAGTTTTGGAAAACAGAGAATGTGTCATTTCGCAGGATGAAATATTTGATATAACCGCCCTTGCCCTTTTGGCAAGGGAGTCGGCAGATACAGGTAAAACCATTTTACTTTAAAGGAGCAGGGATAATGAGTGTAAAAGTTGTTACGGTAGGTGCAGGCGGATATGCTACCACGTACGTGCACCCGCTTTTAGACGATATGCATAAGGGGATTTATGAATATGCAGGTGTAATTGAAACCAATATAGAAAATAGCCCATATGTACAAAGGATACATGATGAAAATATCCCCGTATGTAAAACGCTTGATGAGTATTTTGCAAAAGGGTATGAAGCGGATTTGGTTATAATAGCCATCCCAACTCATTTTCATAAAGATACTGCAATCACTGCAGTTAATCATGGTGCAGATGTGCTTTGCGAAAAACCTGCCGCACCACTTTATAGCGATGTTCTTCAAATGATAAGTGCATCAGAGCAAACGGGAAAATTCATTGGCATAGGCTATCAGTGGTCGTATTCTGCGGCGATTCGTTCCTTAAAAACGCAAATACTTTCAGGGGAATTAGGTAAGCCCTTAGAAATGAAATCTTTTGTGTCGTGGCCACGACCGATATCATACTACGAAGGCAGCACCTGGAAAGGTAAAATCAAGGATGAAGACGGCAATTTTATACTGGATTCTGTTGTAGGTAATGCCACTGCGCATTATTTGCATAATATGTATTTTTTGTTGGGTGAAGAAATGAACACCTGCGATTTTCCCAGTATAATACGTTGTGAATTACTGAGAGGCAATAAAATCACTAATTTTGATACTTGCCTTTTGGATATTAAAACGGAAAAAGGCGTTAAGTTGTTCTTTGCCGCAAGCCACGTTACCGATAGAAACGAAGACCCCAAGTTCTGTTTCACATTTGAAAACGCTGTTGTAACATTTAATATGGGTGGGGAAAAAGACCATATTATTGCAAAATTCAATGATGGTACAATTGTGGATTACGGCAATCCAAATGATGCAATTAACACTCGTGTCTGGGAGGCCATAGATTCGGTTAAAAGCCGAAAACCACTTGTTTGTATGGCGCATACAGCCTCAGCACATACGCTTACTGTAGATAGTTTGTACACAAACGGAGAAATAATTGATTTTCCCGAACAAATCACAAAAACGATAGATGAAAAACAAATTGTGGTTGACGGATTGTACGAAACGATGTATAAAGCGTATGAAAACGGAAAACTTCTTTCTGATTTTGGTGTTTCTTATGTAAAAGCCAAACAGTTTAATGTAAAAAAATAAGTTGAATTTCTGAGGTAAAATATATGAAAATTTTTGATATGCATATCCATGCACATAACACCGATGTCACACCAGATAAATTGTTGGCGGATATGGGAAAGGCGGGAGTATACGGCGGATGCATATTTTCTAATCCGCCGAAAGAATACAGCGGTAAGGAAAGTCCTTTTGAAGATAGGATTAATGAAGTTATTAACTGGACAAAAGGATATGAAGACAGGCTTTTTCCCGTGGTGTGGATTCATCCCTATGAGGAAAATGTAATTGAAAATATACATAGGGCTGTAGAACGCGGAATTTGCGGTTTTAAAATAATATGCGCCGATTTTTATGTTTACGAGGATAAATGTATTGAGGTTTTGAAAGAAATTGCAAAACTTGATAAACCCGTGTTTTTTCACTCGGGTATATTGTGGGATGGAAAGATTTCTTCCAATTATAACAGACCTCTTAATTGGGAAGCACTTATAAATATTGAGGGTTTAAGATTTTCTATGGGGCACTGTTCATGGCCGTGGGTAGATGAATGTCTGGCGTTGTACGGTAAGTATATGTCATCATTATCAAAGAAAAACACAGCGGAAATGTATTTTGATACCACCCCCGGCACTCCCGAGATATATAGAAAAGAACTTTTAACAAAACTCTTTACAGTGGGCTATGACATAGGCAACAATATTATGTTTGGAACAGACGCCTCTGCAGAAAATTATAATTATACATGGACTAAAAACTGGCTGGAAATCGACGGCAAGATAATGGATGAATTGGGCATAAGCAGAGAAAACCGTGAAAAATGGTATTATAAGAATTTCATGCGTTTTATTGGCAAAAGCGAGGAAGAAGCAACCAAACTTACTCTTGCAGTGGGCGAGACGTGCGATTGGTCGCCTGAAAATCCCAAGGTTAAAGAGATAATTGAAAAATGGTATAAATTATTAGGATTTCCAAAGGAATATGATGATGAGTTTTACGATGCACTGAAAAACATTAAAATTTCAGATAACATCACTGCAGAAACATACAATTCTTTTGACTCAGACGGCAAACGCAATTTGCTTTCCGTTTTGTTTATGTGCGAAGAACTGGAAGAAAAGTATAAAGAAAAGGGAATTTCGAAAGATGTGCTTATGAACACCCTTTCCGATATTCCCATATGGACAAATACCTTCAGCGATTTGAAAGGCACTCTGCATCTGGGGGAATGGTGTTGGATTAAACGCCATATGAGTTTTAAACTTTTCCGATTGGGCAGACTGCAGTTTGTTATGAACACCGCTGAAACAGATATTCCTGAGGTGAATGTAAAAAAAGGTGATAATGTTATAGAGGTATATATCCCCGAGGGCGAACCGCTTACGGAACAGGAGTGTAAAAAATCTTTTGCAGAAGCAAAAGCGTTTTTTGAAAAATACTTCCCTGATTTTATCTATAAGTGTTTTACTTGCCGTTCCTGGATTCTTGACGATGGATTGGCACAGATGCTTCCAACTGAAAGTAATATTATAAAATTCCAGGGTTTGTTTAAAACTGTTTCAAAAGAAAAATCCGATGCCATCCTGCGATACACCTTTAAATGGAATACAAACAGGCAAACCCTTAAAAATCACGTTCCCGCTTCGTCCTTTGCCGAAAAAATTAAAAATCATATAATGTCAGGCGGAGATTTCTATGAAATTCTTGGAGTGGCTGATATAGAGAAAATTTAGTGACAAAATTAGTAATTTTAGTGACAAAATTAGTAAAACTATTTATTTGATTCCACTTATGAGTTATAATTTTATTACATAATATTATTAAATTAAAAATATAAAGGAGTATGATGTTATGAAAAGAATTATTTCATTGGTTGTTGCATTTGCAATGCTTATGCTTTGTACAGTTACTACAGCAAGTGCTAAAGAAGTAGAGGTAACTAAAATCTTAATAGATGAAGATTTTGAAGTGACCAACACAGACACCAGTACAATC
>JAZSLD010000074.1:0-5921 GCA_045535195.1 Clostridia bacterium
ACAGATCCTTCACACTGGGCTTACGAGGCTGACCTCTGGGCAGCACAGACAGGTATCACATCAGGTACCGGTGCTCACGAAGACGGCACAATCGTTATCTCTGGTGATGCTAATGTTGTAAGACAGGATTACCTCACACTCCTTGCAAGAATGATTAAACTTGCTATCGGTGATGTAACTGTTGAAGGCACAGGCGTTGAATTTGCAGACGCTGCACACGTTGCAGACTACGCAGCAGATTCAATCAACCTCCTCTCTTCAATCGGTATTCTTAAAGGTAGCGAAGGCGCAGACGGCGTATACGCTAACCCCACAGCAAATATCACAAGAGAAGAAGCAGCAGCACTTTCTAACAGAGCTTACGAGTTCGTTAAAGTTTTAAAAACTGCTAAATAATTAAAAACAGTTTATCTGTTAAAGAAGAGCACTTTGGTGCTCTTCTTTTTATTGTGAAAACAACAAGGCTCCGGTGCATCTGACCGCAATCTTTGAGTGCGAAATCGGTGCGGGTTCTTATTTTTAAATTATTTCTTTCTCCCTACAGTTGACAAACCGGCTCAACTGAAATATAATATATAAGTAATGTTTTTTAGTAAACGACATATTTTTACATATAAATAAACAGGAGAGATATTATGGTTAATTTTCCAGATGAACACGGCTTCTTCGGTGACCATGGCGGCGTGTTTGTTTCAGACGAACTCAAACCCGTTATGGCAGAGATAAGAGAAGAATTTTTAAAATGTAAAGACGACCCTGCTTTTGTAGAGGAATTTAAAGATTATCTGCACAATTATGTTGGCAGACCTACCCCTTTGTATTTTGCGCGTCGCTTAACAGACCGTCTTGGCGGTGCTAAAATCTATCTTAAACGCGAAGACCTTAACCATACCGGCTCACATAAAATTAATAACGCTATAGGTCAGGTACTTCTTGCAAGACGTCTTGGCAAAAAAAGAGTAATTGCTGAAACCGGCGCAGGTCAGCACGGTGTTGCAACCGCAACCGCGTGTGCTATGTTTAATATGGAGTGCATCGTTTATATGGGCGAGGAGGATATCCGCCGTCAGGAACTCAATGTGTTCCGTATGAAACTGCTTGGTGCAAATGTTGTTGCCGTAACACAGGGCACTAAAACTTTAAAAGATGCAGTAGACGTTGCTTTGGCAGATCTTGCGGCAAATTATAAAGATACTTATTATATGCTTGGCTCTGCAGTAGGCCCCGACCCGTATCCGCAGATGGTTAAGTTTTTCCAGTCTGTTATCGGCAATGAAACTATTGAGCAGTCAAAAGCCGCTGAGGGTGTATTACCCGACTATGTTCTTGCTTGTGTTGGCGGTGGAAGTAATGCAATCGGTATGTTTGCACCTTTCTATGACGAAAAAACTGCGCTTATCGGCATAGAACCTGCAGGTAAAGGCCTTGAAACCGGTATGCACGCTGCAACATTGTGTGCAGGCACTCCCGGAGTACTCCACGGCTTTAAATCATATCTGCTTCAGGACGAAAACGGCGAGCCGCTTCCTGCATATTCCGTGTCTGCAGGTCTTGACTACCCCGGTGTAGGACCTGAACACAGTTTTTATAAAGACAGCGGCAGAGCGCAGTATGTAACTGTTACAGACGACGAAGCGCTCGATGCATTCTGCCTGCTTTGCGAGGAAGAGGGCATTATTCCCGCACTGGAGAGTTCGCACGCTGTTGCATACGCAGTAAAACTTGCACCAACGCTTGATAAAGACAAAATATTGGTAATTAACCTTTCAGGACGTGGAGATAAAGACGTTCATCAGGTACTTGAAATACTCAATAAAAAATAACATAAAATAAAAAAGGTTGTGACATTGGTCACAACCTTTTTTTGTCTGTTGCATTACTTTTCAAACGGAATATCAAAATGTTCATACGCAAGTTTTGAAACCACTCTGCCTTTTGGGGTTCTGTTTATAAAACCCAACTGCAAAAGGTATGGCTCGTAAACGTCTTCTATAGTGGTTGCATCTTCTCCTATGGTTGCGGCTAAAGTATCAAGACCAACGGGGCCGCCACCGAAATTGCGTATCATTGTGCGTATCATATTGCTGTCGGTGGCATCTAAGCCGATTTTGTCAACCTCAATACGTGTTAATGCCGCATCTGCAACTTCTTTCGTTATGATGCCGTCGTATTTAACTTGAGCAAAGTCACGCACTCTTCGCAGAAGTCGGTTTGCAATTCTCGGTGTTCCGCGTGAGCGTGACGCAATCTCTGCAGCACCGTCTTCTTCAATATTCACACCGAGTATGCTTGCGCTGCGTTTAACTATGTTTGCAAGTTGTGCGGGTGTGTATAAATCGAGCCTTGAAATAACGCCAAAACGGTCACGCAGAGGCGATGTCATATTACCTGCCTTAGTTGTTGCACCAACAAGTGTAAATTTTGGTAAATCAAGCCTGATAGAACGTGCACTCGGTCCTTTGCCTATAATAATGTCAAGCGCAAAGTCCTCCATAGCAGGGTAGAGCACTTCCTCAACGCTGTGGCTTAATCTGTGTATCTCATCAATAAACAGTACGTCGTGCTCTGAAAGGTTGGTAAGAAGCGCCGCTAAATCACCCGGTTTTTCAATCGCAGGGCCGCTAGTTATACGTAAGTTCACGCCCATTTCGTTTGCTATTATGTTAGCAAGCGTGGTTTTGCCCAATCCCGGAGGGCCGTAGAGCAGCACATGGTCAAGTGCGTCTTTACGGTTTTTTGCAGCTTCTATGTAAATTTTAAGGTTTTCCTTAACCTTGTCCTGACCGACATACTCGCTTAATACTCTCGGGCGCAGACCTGATTCAGCCTCTCCGTCCTCTGCAAGTACCTCACCGGTTACAATTCTTTCATCTAAATCCATAACTTATCTCCCGTTTTAAAACAGTTTTTTAAGTGCAAGTTTAACTATCTCTTCCACGTTGCCTGCATCACCTACTGCAGCAACGGCTTTTTGTGCTTCGTTTGCGCTGTAGCCGAGCACCATAAGTGCGCTTACAGCCTCGCTTTGTGCAGATGCGTCTATAGGTGCTGCCTGCTCAAATGCGTCTGTTGCATCAGACACAAGGCTTTCGTTTTTAATCTTGTCTTTAAGTTCCAAAGATATTCTCTGTGCCGTTTTTGTGCCTATACCCGATGCCTGCTTTATTGTTGCAATATCGCCCGTTACTATGCTCAGCGCCAGTTTAGACGGATTTGCCACAGAAAGCACCGCCGTAGCACCTTTTGCGCCAACACCCGATACAGTTATAAGCAGTTCAAACAAAGTAAGTTCTTCCTTTGTAGAAAAGCCGTACAAGTCCATAATGCCTTCTTTTATGTACATATATGTATAAAAGGTCGCCTTTTCGCCCGATACAACCGATGTGTCCTGCAAAGTGTTCAGCGATGTAAATATTTTAAAACCGACGCCGTTTACGTCTACCACGACGAAATTTGCAGATTTTTCGGCAACTCTGCCCGTTATATAACTAAACATTTAATAATCCTCCTATTCTGTAGGAATGTGCATGGCAAACAGCCAGCGCCAACCCGTCGGCAACGTCGTCAGGCTTTGGAACGGCTTTTAAGTTGAGTATACTTTTAACCATTTGCTGTACCTGAATTTTTTCTGCTCTGCCGTAGCCCACAACAGCCTGCTTAACCTGCAGCGGTGTGTACTCTGCCACGGTAAGCCCTTTATTAACCGCCGCCAGCAGAATAACGCCCCTTGCCTGACCTACCTGAATAGCCGTTTTTGCGTTGGTGTTGAAAAAAAGTTCCTCCACCGCCACACATTCGGGCTTGTAGGTGTCAATAAGTTCGCACAGGTCGTCGTATATAGATTTAAGTCTGTCTTCAAGTTTCATGCCGGCTTTGGTGGTTATGGCGCGGTAGTCGACTACCGAAAATTTGTTGCCTATATAATCGACTATTCCGCAACCCACGATGGCAAAACCGGGGTCTATACCTAAAATTCTCATATTAAAACCTCTCTTTTAATACTATCTCTATTTTATCAATATCCGGCTGAAAAATCAATAAAAGGGCACTAATTACGTATGTTAAATTTATGTTACATTTCTTCAGAATTAAGTGAAACATAACATAAAAAGCGATATAACCAAGTAATAACGCCAAAAACATCGAATGTTAAAATATGTAAGGTTTTTTGACTTTTTTGTTTTAAATATGGTATGATACCTCCGTTTCAAAAGCAAAGGAGGTGAAAATATGCTTAGCAAAAACATTTTATATAGCACAAGGTGGCGAACATGGAAGGCAATGTTAGATCCGAAAACTTGTTTGACGTGTAGAAAATTAAATGGTAAAATATATGATACCGACGAAGTTCCGGTGCCTAATCCACCTATCCATGAAAACGGAAGATGCATAATAGACCGTCTCGAAGCAAAACGTGCCGGATTTGCAACTAAAAAAGGCATAGAAGGAGCAGATTGGCAATTGAAGTTTCATGGAGAATTGCCCGAATATTATATTACAGTGGAAGAAGCAAAAGAAATGGGATGGCAACCAAAATTAGGGGATTTGGCTTTTAAATGTCCTGATAAAATGATATTTGGGGGTATATATAATAATGATAATGGGCATTTGCCATCTGCCGAAGGACGTATATGGTACGAAGCAGATATCAATTATATACGCGGATATCGTGGTATGGATAGAATTTTATTTTCAAATGATGGATTAATTTTTGTTACATACGATCATTACCATACATTTTATGAAATTGTATAGGAGGAGAATTTATGAATATAATCGGATATGACCCGAACGCATTTAAGCCGATAAAAGAAAATCCGATAATACTGGATTTTTCAGAAATACAAACAGGATATGAACTCCACAAACAACTGAAAGAGAAATTTGGATTGCCTGATTATTACGGAGAAAATTGGGATGCATTATGGGATTGTCTCCGCTATTTATGGTGGGACGGGGAAAATATACACGTAAAAATCTATGCTTTTTCAGAATTGAATGAAGAATGGCGCGAATATTGTGAGGTGATGATTAAAATTTTTGAAAGAGTACATAAACAAACGCCAAATTTTACTTATGAAGTTATATCGTAAATTATATTTTATATGACATACACGTTAAAATTACATTACAAAAACAAACTGCCTCAAAAAAATGTCGAATAATATGGTATAATGGTAGCGTGCTATTATCACATTTTTTTGGAGGTGAAGCATGAGGAAGTTTGTAATACTTGCAATTTTAGTGTGCTGCATGCTTACGTGTATCAGCGTAAGTGCTGACGACATTGGATTATATATGTTTGGCGAACAGATTGCCTGCGATGTTGCGCCCGTTATAGAAGACGGCAGAACTTTAGTTCCTGTACGTGCCATATCCGAGGGTGGTATGGGTGCCGATGTTGACTGGAACGGCAAACTCAAACTTGTTACTGTTGTAAAAGACGATATGGAAATACTTTTAACCATTGGCGAAAAAGAAGTTCTGGTAAACGGCAAAACAGAGGTTTTGGACGTTCCTGCAAAACTTATCAATGACCGAACTATGGTGCCCGTACGTTTTATTGGCGAAACTTTTAATTATGATGTTGAGTGGGATAACGAAAACCGCCGTGTGTTAATTGATGAAAAATCAAATGGTGCAATAGAAAAGATAGATGTAGAAGAAACTGAAAATGATAATCTTTTAAACATCAAACTTTCCGAATACGAAGAACCTGATATATTCACATTAAAAGAGCCTTACCGCATAGTGCTTGATTTTAAACAGACCAAGTTCGACGGTCACGACGATAAAATTGATATAAATTCAGGCTTTATCAAGCAGGTGCGCTGGGCAGACCATGACGGTTACTACAGAGTGGTTATAGAATGTCCTGACGAACAACCTTATAAATTTGTGCAGACGGGGCACGATAAATT
>JAZSLD010000226.1:0-4806 GCA_045535195.1 Clostridia bacterium
TCCATGGTCTTAAATGTTTTTGCCATGATTTTTTTGCCTCCTGTCAATTTCTATATATTAAAATAATAAGACATAAACATACGTATTGATTATATCACATATTTTTCTGATTTTCAAATACTATTTTTACTTTTTTTATATTTGTCGAAAATTTATAAATATGGGCGATTTTTACATGCTTGTTTTGTGTAGGTTATTATTTTTCTTCTTTTGTTCTGAGTTGTATTTTATACGTCTGTAAATTATATACGGCAACAAGAACAAAAAGAAAATCGATTCAATCAAAATTTCTGTTTCACGAATATACCAAATATTAGTTTCGTAACTATAATCCGTCAAAACCACATTCGTGATTTTTCCACAGCATTTACAAATTTTTTCATTATTGGTAACGGGTAGACGCGAATCATCGATACCTGTTTTATAACGTTCGTTCCAACATTTAGGACATAATCCAAACATTTTTATCACCTCATTAGTATTATAGGTCAATTACACCATATTTTCAATAGGGAAATTTGCCATAATATTTTTAGGTGATAATTATGAATAGATTAAAAGAACTTCGTAAATCAAAAGGTTATACACAAATCAAAATGCAAATGTTAACAGGCATTGATCAAAGTGATTACTCAAAACTTGAAAGCGGAAAAAGATATTTCACTTTTGAACAATGCAAAAAACTTGCATTGGCGTTGGATACCAGTATGGATTATTTAGCAGGATTAACCGACGAAGAAACTCCGTACCCCCGCAAGAAATAACACAAACTAAAAAAGCACTCTATCGAGTGCTTTTTAATTTAAATTATTTCAATTATCTTTTTAGGACACGCCTCTGCACATACTCCGCAGGCTGTACATTTATCAGTATCCACTTTTGCCAGATTGTTCTCTACGTGTATAGCGTCAAACTCACACTTTTTCTCACATATCTTGCAACCAATACAACCGGCTTCGCAAACATTTTTTACAACTGCGCCTTTATCCTGTGATTTACAGTTTACGAATGCCGACGGCTTATCTTCTACAACTGCGATAAGACCTTTCGGGCAGATATTTGCACACGCACCGCAGCCAACGCATTTTTCTTTATCTACTACGGCAACGCCGTCTACAATGCTGATAGCGTCGAATGCACATTTTTCGGCACACGAGCCAAGACCCAAACAACCGTATGCACACGCCTTTGCACCGCCGCCAAGTTGTGCAGCAGTAACACAATCGGCTAACCCGTAATACTCATATTTATTCTTAGCAACATCGCACGTTCCGTGGCACGCAACACGGGCAACTTTTTTAACCTTTTTACCTGCCTGCACACCCATAATAGTTGAAATTTCTGCAAGTTTTTCATCGGTCATAAGATTACATTTAGTAATCTCTGCTCCCTCTGCAACTATCGCCTTTGCAAAAGCCGAACACCCCGCATAACCGCAACCGCCGCAGTTTGCGCCGGGCAAAATTTGGGCAATCTGCTCTTCACGCTCGTCGGTTTCTACTTTAAAAACTATGGAAGCAAAGGCAAGCAAGGCGCCAAGCAAAAGCGAAATTGCACCTATGGCAAGCGCAGGATATAAAATATCAAACATAAACCTTTACCCCCTTTTTAAAATGACAATCCCTGAAATCCCAGAAACGCAATAGACAACAACCCTGCCGAAATAAGCGCAATAGGAAATCCTTTTAAATACTTGGGGATTTTGGCAGTTTCCAGTCTTTCACGCACACCGGCAAAAAGTACAATCGCCAGCATAAATCCAAGCGCCGCCGCAAATGAATACCAAAGCGATGTGCCGAACGAGTAGTCACGTTGCACATTAATCATGGTAACACCAAGCACTGCACAGTTGGTTGTTATAAGCGGCAGATATATACCCAGCGCAGCATAAAGCGCAGGAACAGCCTTTTTAACAAACATCTCTGCAAATTGCACCAGTGAGGCAATAACCAGAATAAACGATATTGTCTGCAGATACTCTGCACCGGCAATAACGTATTTGTCTACAACCCAGGTAAGCGCCGATGCAACAACCATTACAAACGTAACTGCTATACCCATACCTGTGGCAGTTTCGATTTTTTTCGATACTCCGAGGAACGGGCATATGCCCATAAACTTAACCAACACAAAGTTTTCAACAAGCATCGCTGTGATGGCAAGCACTAAAAAATCTTTAATAAGTTCCATTATTTGCCTGCCTCCTTTGTATTTTTCTTATCGGATATCATATTGATAACCGCAATAATCACACCAAGCACCAAAAACGCTCCGGGAGGGAGTATGAATATAAGTGCAGGGTTATACGATGCACCGAAAATAGAAAATCCAAGTATTGTGCCGTTGCCTAAAAGTTCACGAACAGCACCAATAATGGTAAGCGCACCGGTAAAGCCTAATCCCATACTGATACCATCAAGTGCACTTGGCAATGGTGCATTTTTAGCGGCAAAACTTTCCGCACGGGCAAGGATAATGCAGTTTACAACAATAAGAGGAACAAACATACCTAGCGACTCTGAAAGTTCGGGAAGATATGCCTTTAAAAGCATTTCGATTATAGAAACGAATGTTGCAATAATTACTATGTATGCCGCAATTCTTATTTTGTTGGGAATAACCTTACGCACCAGCGAAATAACAAAGTTTGAACACATCAGAACGAATGTGGCAGAAAGTCCCATACCTATTGAGTTACTTACTGAGGTTGTTACTGCCAAAGTCGGGCACATACCTAAAAGTTGCACGAATGTGGGGTTTTCTTCTATAACGCCGTTTTTAAAAATATCTCTGTATCTCACTCCAACCCCTCCTTATCGCAAACTTTCAGTAGCAGCGATGGCGGCATTTACACCCTCGGTTACTGCTTTTGATGTAACGGTAGCACCTGAAATAGCAGATATTTCATCATCATTCGGTGCACCTGATTTTTTAACCTTTATACCGGCAGACTTGCCGACAAAACCATCGGTAAATTCCGGATTGCTTGCTTTAGCGCCAAGTCCCGGAGTTTCGCTCATGCTTACAATGTCAACACCGGTTACTTTTCCGTCTGTATCAATGCCTACAATCATAGAAATTGTACCGCCGTAACCTATCGGTTCTGCTTTAACACAATAACCCACAACTGTTTTGTCCTCGCTCTTACCCTCGTAAACAGCAGTAACAATTCCGCCGCCGTCATATTGCAGTTTTACAAATTTATCTGCTATCGGCAATGTAGAAGCCATAGCCTCCTGCTCAGCATTTGCTGCAAGAGAAGCAATTCTGTCTTTGGTCATACTGTTGCACAATGCCAAAAGCAACGTGCACACAAAGCCTATTACTAAAAGTATGGCACCCGTTTTTATAATTGAACGTACATTCTCTTTCATTATGCCACACCCCTTTCTGTGCCGAACACTCTGGGACGGACATATTTATCAATAATAGGTGTAACTATATTCATAATGAGTATTGCATATGTAACACCCTCGGGGTATCCGCCGAAGAGTCTTATAACGCCGGTGATGATACCTGCACCAAGGGCATAAATAAACTCGCCTTTTGCTGTGGTGGGGCTTGTTACATAGTCTGTAGCCATAAAGAATCCCGCAAGCATTACTCCGCCGGTTAAAATATGATAAAGAAAATCGCCTGCTAAAAATCCACCGTCAAACAGATAGCCAAAAAGACCCACCGTGATTATAAATGTAAAAGGTATAATCGGACGGATAACTTTTTTAAATATAAGATACATACCACCGATTAAAATAAGCAATGCAGAAACCTCGCCAATACAGCCGGGAACATTACCAAAGAATAAATCTGTATAACTTGCCGCCTCTGCACCTTCTATGCCTTTAATGTAAGCAAGCGGAGTTGCGCTCGTTACGGCATCGGCATTGGACGAAAATATTTTAAGTTTTGTCATAGGTGCAACGAACGAGGTCATTGCAACCGGCCAACTGGCAAGCAAAAATCCGCGTGCCGCAAGTGCCGGGTTTACAAAGTTCTGGCCTATACCGCCAAAGAACATCTTAACAACAATAATTGCAAACACACCGCCGACAGCCGCCATATAATACGGAATGGTAACCGGCAGAGTGAACGAAAGCAGCATACCCGTAACAACAGCGCTTAAATCGCCCGTGGTGTTTTCTTTACCGGTCAACTTGTCCCATACATATTCTGAAAGTACGCACGCAATTACTGTAACAGCACAAACTGCAAGTGCACGAAAACCGAAGAAATACACACCGCCCGCAAGTGCAGGTACAAGTGCAATTATAACCTCAAGCATGGTAGACGCTACGCTTTCGTAAGCTCGTACATGCGGTGAATACGATACTGTAAGTTTCTTTTCCATCTGCTTATTTCACCTGCTTTCTGCGACGGATAATTTCATCTTTTATAAGTTTGATATTCTGGCTGGGCAGTTGCTCGCACTGGCAAGTGTATGAGCAAACTCCGCAACTGATGCAATCCATAATGTTATATTCAAGGCACTTTTCAACATCACGTGCCTGAGCATAAGCATTTATATAAAGCGGCATAAGCCCCATAGGGCAGTTACGCACGCACTTACCGCAACGTATGCACGGCGAATGATTTTTCGCATTAACCTCGTCCTCTGTAAATGCCAGTATGCCTGACGTACCTTTAACTACGGGAACAGACAAATCAAACTGTGCAATACCCATCATAGGTCCGCCCATAACAACTTTTGCAACGTCCTCTTTCAAGCCACCAGCAGAATTTATAACATATTCAAACGGAGTACCGATAGGCACACGGTAGTTTACAGGCTCTTCAATACCTGCACCC
>JAZSLD010000054.1:0-1768 GCA_045535195.1 Clostridia bacterium
TTATACTGTTCAAGTAGTTTGCGATATGCATATGCGGATATGGCGGAATTGGCAGACGCGCATGGTTCAGGTCCATGTGAGAGCAATCTCATGGAGGTTCAAGTCCTCTTATCCGCACTTAAAACCAAGACTAATGTCTTGGTTTTTTTGTTATATAAAAAAATATACTCAACTTTTACGACTTCTGATTTCTACAATTCATTCTTCCCAAATGAATTTATAATTAATAGATTCTCCACCGTCAACGAGTATATTTTGCCCTGTACAGAACGTATTTGTCACCGTAAGAAAATATGCCCACTGGGCAATTTCCTCTGGCGTAGCCCATCTTTTTAGCGGAGTTTCATCCATAATCTGCGACCAAAGTTCCTGATTGTTAACAACACAGTTATTGAGTGGTGTAAGCACGCCACCGGGGTCAAGGCTGTTACATGTTGCACCGAATTTTGCAACCCGTATTGCCACATTTTTTGTATACGCCATCACTCCGCCTTTACTTGCGCAATATTCAGGAAATTCCGAACCCGTATGTCCGCTTGCAGAGCCTATATTCAGTATTGATTTTATTTTGTTTTGGATGCCGTATTTTTCAGTAATGTAAATTAAAGCCTTTAGGTTAATATCAATATCGGCTTCATTCTGTGTTCCAGCATTGTTAATCAAAATATTGATATTATCTAAATCAGGCAATTTTTCATAATCCCGAACATCACATACATAATGTATATAGTCTTGATGGAAAATAGTTGCTTCCTGCCTGTCAATTCCAATAACCTCATAATTTTCCTTTAAAAATATTTCTGCAATGGCTTTTCCAATCCCTTGCGATGTACCCGTAATCAAAACTTTCATTCTATTATCTTTCCTTTGCAATATAATCTAAATATTCTTTTCCGACAGCGTTTTCTTTCCACTTTGTTACTATGCGATAACCAAAAGGCGAAAACACTATTTCCATAATAAGTTCCGCTATGGCTCCGGTAAGCGCGCACATTGTGCATTGTAATACCGTCCAATGAAACCCTTCCCAAAATATCGGGGCAAATCCAACAAATACAATTATAGAAAATATAAAGTTGTCAAAAAATTGACCTACAAAAGTGGATATGTAAGTCTGCATAGCATATGTAAATTTGCCGTCAGGGGTCTTTTTAAACTCTCTGCCAATCCACCAATTAAGCATATTATTGATACATGCAGATGATAAAAACGCAATGGTACTTCCCAATAAAATGAACCACGTTCCTCCAAAAATATCATTAAATGCGCTATAATCATTTGCATTTGACGGAATAATACTTGCAACAAAGAATATAAGACACGTAAGCAGATTTATCATTGCAGCAAGCACAGAAATCTTATTTGATGCCTTTGGTCCAAAATGTTTAGTTACGATATCCATACACATAAACGACAGCCAAGATATCAAAATCCCTCCGTCTAAAGCAATCCAATAAAATTGCAAAAGTGTTTTATTCGCAAGTAAATTCATGCATATTACACTTACAACGAACAAAGTAACAACCGGTGCCGGAATGCACCTAAGTAAAATTGATGTTTCCTTTTTCTCATCGCAAATATATTTTTTAATTTTAGACATTAACTTTTCTCCTGAAGTTTTATGGATATTTATATAACTTTCTTTGGCGAGAATGGTCATAAACATATCGTATATCTGAAATTCTGCATTGAATTTATATCGCTGTGTTTACTTTTAAAATAATTATAACACAATAAACAAAAATTTACAATATTTTTTTGAATTTAC
>JAZSLD010000129.1:0-1635 GCA_045535195.1 Clostridia bacterium
TAAACTAAACAGAAAATTATCCTGCCTTGTGGTGTTTATTTTCTCTGTTGCATTGGGACTCTTGTCCTCTTTGGGATATGGAATCTGGGATGATGTGAAGATTATTGGAATGCAATTTTTGGATTTCTTTGACTTTATCAGCAACAGTGTGCTTATGCCGATAGTAGCATTTGCAACCTGTATATTCATCGGTTATGTTATTAAGCCAAAGGCTATTGCTGAAGAAGTTGAAATCTCAGGCAAATTCAAAAGAGAAAAACTTTTCAACATCATCATTAAATATATTGCGCCTATATTCATTGTACTTATACTTGTATCGTCTGTATTGGACGCATTCGGAATTTTCAAAATCTGATTTAAAAAGCACCGAGGAAACTCGGTGCTTTTCTTTTTTATTTAATCTCTATAAATTGTCCATTGCATCAATATCGCACATATATTCTTTTTGAGTTATTTTTTTACACGAATATAATATCACACTTGACTTGAAAAATCCATACAATATTTAAGAGGTGATATTATGCAAAGTTATATTCATAGAACTGCAACCGCGCATATACAAGGCGGAGAAGATTATCCTGATATATCAGGAGATGTGAGTTTTCATCAAAGAGATGGCGTTGTATGGATAATTGCTTATGTTGCGGGGCTGCCGCAAAATGAATCAGGCTTTTTTGCACTGCACATACACGAGGGTAAAAGTTGCCGTGGCAACGGATTTCCTCAAACGGGCAGTCATTATAATCCCGATCAGGCTCCGCACCCAATGCACGCAGGTGATCTGCCGCCGCTTCTATCGTGCGACGGAAAGGCATATATGGCGGTTATGACCAACAGATTCAGCATTGATGATATAATGGACAGAACGGTTGTTATACACAGCAAGGCAGATGATTTTAAATCCCAGCCTTCAGGCGATGCTGGAGAAAAAATTGCCTGCGGCATAATAGAATAATCAATTGACATAATATGGTTTTTATAGTATAATTACATAGTTGAAAATCAGAAATTTATCAGAGGTTATTTTTATGATATGCAATAACATTTTAGATGCAATTGGCAATACTCCGCTTATAAAACTCAACAGAATGACATGCGAAGACGATGCTGAAATTCTTGTAAAGTTTGAGGGAGTTAATATTGGCGGTTCTATTAAAACACGCACCGCCTACAATATGATTTTAAAAGCAGAAAGGCTCGGTCTTTTAAATGAAGACAGCATAATTGTTGAACCCACAAGCGGCAATCAGGGCATCGGTCTTGCTTTGGTTGGCGCTGTACGCGGATACAAAACCATTATCATTATGCCCGACTCCGTAAGCGAAGAACGCAGAAAAATAGTTAAGCACTACGGTGCTGAAGTTATACTTATACACGACGAGGGTGATATAGGCAAGTGCATTGAAGAATGTACACAAACTGCACTTAAAATGGCTGCTGAAAATCCCAATGTTTATGTTCCGCAGCAGTTTGAAAATGAAGCAAATGTTTTAGCACATAAAAACAATACCGCTATGGAGATTTTACATCAGGCTGACAGACCTATACACGGTTTCTGCTCGGGCATTGGCACGGGCGGCACTATAACGGGTATCGGCGAAGTTTTAAAAGAGCACAAAGTCGGAGGCCAAGCGG
>JAZSLD010000135.1:0-4338 GCA_045535195.1 Clostridia bacterium
ATCTTCGTCGAGCGCCGGGCTTACTACATACTCAGCACCTGAAAGAATAGCAATTCTTGCGGTTTCAGCGTCTAAAACTGTACCTGCGCCGAGAATGATTTCGCCGCTTTTGTAGTAAGAAGCAAGTTCTTCAATTACTCTGTGTGCACCTGGAACTGTAAAGGTAATCTCTACAGCGGGAACACCGCCTTCTAAGCAGGCGTCGGTAATGCGTTTTGCTTTGTCTGCACTTTCTGCACGAACAACTGCTACGATACCGGCATCAGTAACTTTTGTAATAATCTGTTGTTTGTTGCTCATTTTATATCCCTCTTTCAAAAAAATTCTATATTGCCCTAAGTATAACATAAAGCAATTAATTTATCAATACAAAAAATTGATGAAAATTCCCAAAAATACGAAATATTTACACGAATTTATATTGACACACAAAAAATGTGAACATATAATTAAGATAATGTAAATTCGCTGATTGCTATGATTTGTTTTTTGGCGGCATTTAAAAAATCAATGTGATTTAACGAGGATAAATAAAATGACAGTTATTTTTGAGCAAGTATTTATATTACTGGTATTTGGAGCGGCAGGTTACGCACTTTCCAAGGCAAACATTATAAAGGCAACCGAGTCTAAGATGCTTTCCGGACTTTTGGTATACGTGTTCGCGTCTTGCAACACGTTCAGAACGTTTGCAACAAATTTTAATGTGGAATATCTTAAATCAAATTATCTTCTGATACTGGTTTCCATTGTAATACTTGGTGTACTTTCGCTTATAGCACATTTTTCCGCAAAACTGTTTTCAAAGCAAAAATACACCAGATATGTGTATGAATATTCAATGATTATTCCTAATTTTGCATATATGGGATACGCTCTTGCAGAGAGTCTGCTTGGTACTATGGGACTTTTGTCCGTTATGGTGTTTGGCATACCGATGTTGGTTTACATATACCTTATAGCGTTCTGTATACTTGCAAAGAGACCGTTTTCGGCAAAAGGTCTTTTAAATGTAATGAGCGTTACGATGGTTTTAGGTATGATAACAGGACTTTTCGAGATACAACTGCCGAAGGTGGTAGCATCAATACTCGATACCTCACGAGCGTGTATGGCGCCTACCAGTATGATTCTGGCGGGAGTGGTAATTTCTAAGTTCAGAATTAAAGAGATACTTTCAAATGTGAGGATATATATCATAACTGTTTTAAGGCTTACGGTTATTCCTGTTGCTGTGGGCTTGTGCCTTTCTCTTTTCTTTCCGATGAGCATAGTTCAGCCTGCAGTTATATTTTTGGCGATGCCGTGTGGGTTAAACACAGTTGTTTTTCCCGACCTTGTTGGTGAGGACTGCAGAATAGGCGCAGGATTGGCGCTTGTTTCGAGCCTGCTCTCGTGCATAACCATACCGATTGTGTTATCTTTGTTTGGTATATAAGAAAAACGGTGATGTTTAGTTTTAACTAAACATCACCGTTTTTTAATTCAGCAAGTTTTCGATTTTTTGAAAACACTATTAGGTAACATACCAGATGTGTGGCACTGGTAAGTATCCAACTTATAGGGTAGATAGAAAACAGCACATCTGGGGTTGGGAACATATTAAATACAGTTGTTACCCATATTATTCTTACTACGCAACTTCCGATAATAGATACCACCATTGTCATAATGGCATAACCCATACCTCGTATACCGCCCACAATGGTTTCCATAAGACCGCACAGTACAATCAGCAGACAGTTGTATTTCATTACGGTTATGCCTTCTTTTACTACTGCCGCATCGGATGTATATATACTCAGCAGAGGTACAGCAAAGCAAAAAGTGATTATTCCCAATGCGGTACATATAAGCACTTCAAACAATACATTAAGTTTCATTGAGCGTTTCATTCTGTCCCATTGATTTGCACCCATATTCTGGCTCGTAAATGTCATATTCGCCTGATAAAAAGCGTTGCCCGCAACGTACAAAAATCCTTGTATGCTGTTAGCGGCGGCAAAACCTGCCATAGTGTTTTTGCCGAATGAGTTTACAGCAGACTGAATTGTTATATTTGAAAAAGAAAACACCATACCCTGAATTCCTGCAGGTAAACCTATACGCAGTATCTCGAACAATTCTTTTTTGTAAATTCTAAGTTCTTTTATGTTAAGGCGCATATAGTCGTTGTCGCTCATCAGGCATATGATTATTAAAACTGCAGATACTACCTCAGATGCAACAGTTGCTATTGCAACGCCGTCAACAGACATTCCGCAAACTGCCACGAAAAAGAGGTTGAGCACGAAGTTTATAACGCCTGCAAACGTTATTATGTATAAAGGTCGTTTAGTGTCACCCTTGGCACGCAAAAGCGAACTTCCGAAATTGTAAATAAGGTTAGCCGGCGTACCTATAAAATAAATTCTTAAATAAAGTGTAGAAAGCCCTATTACATCATCGGGCGAGCCCATAAGTTTTAATGCGATGTCTGCAAATGTTACTCCCACAATCGCAAGCAGCACACCGCTTATAACGCTTACGAGGATAGATGTGTGTACAACTCTGTGAAGTTTTTCAGAATTTCGTTCGCCCATAAGCCTTGCCGCAATTATGTTTGACGCCGTAGACATACCTATAAACAGACCGACAGTAAGACTTATAAGTGATGATGTAGACCCTACCGCAGCAAGTGCCTCGTCACCGCAGAAGCGGCTTACCACTATAATATCTGCTGCATTAAACAGCAACTGCAGTATGCTTGAAAGCATCAGCGGAATTACAAACTGAAATATTTTGCCCGCCATTGGCCCCGAACACATATCAATGCTGTGTGAAACCTGTGATTTGCTCATATGATGATCACCTCTTTTGTAAAATCAATTCTCCAACTTTAAAAATATCGCCTGCGCCCATGGTGAGTATTATATCGCCCTCTTTGGCGTTTTGTTTGAAATAATCTGCAATATTTTCAAAACCGCTTATATATACTGCGCCGTTAATCGCATCAGCAAGGTCACGTGCGTGTACAAGACCTGTGTCTTTTTCTCTTGCGGCGTATATATCTGCTATAACAAGGTTTTGTGCATCGGAAAGCGCATCTGCAAAATCGGTAAAGAGCGTTTTTGTTCTTGTGTATGTGTGCGGCTGAAATACGCACCACACATTGCCCGACTGAATTTTTTTAACGGCAGAAAGTGTTGCACGGATTTCCGTGGGGTGGTGAGCATAGTCATCAACTACGAGTATGCCGCCTGCTTCGCCTTTTTTCTCAAACCTGCGTTTTGTGCCGGTAAACTTTTCAAGTCCGGCTTTGATTGCGCCTGTGTTGTCCGTCATTGCAAGTGATGCCGCTACGGCACATAAAGAATTGTAAATGTTGTGCTCGCCTACTACATTTAAGGTAAGGTGCATAATTATGTTTCCGCATTTTACAACATCAAACGACGGATAACCGAATTTATCGTATGTTATATTCTCTGCCTTGTAGTCGCCGTTTTTTATGCCGACTGTAACTACGTTGCATACGGCACTCTTTGCCGCTTTTATGCAGTTTTTGTCATCACCGTTTATAACAAGCGTGCCGTCTTTGGGCAAAAGATCAGAGAACGAAGAGAAGGCGTCTATAACATCGTCAAGGTCTTTGTAATAGTCCAGATGGTCAGCCTCAATATTTAAAATCATACCAATCTTCGGCGCAAACTGCAAAAAGTTGCGACAGTATTCACAAGCCTCTGTAACCATATGAACTCCTTTGCCTATGCGCAGATTACCGCCGAGTATATCAAGTTCGCCGCCGACCATTACTGTAGGGTCGAGTTCGGCTTCTATCATAGTGTATGCCATCATAGAGGTTGTGGTGGTTTTGCCGTGCGTACCCGCCACTGCAACGGGCATAGCGTATGCACGCATTATGTTGCCGACCATTGCGGCACGTTCAACCAGTTCAATGCCTTTGTCACGTGCGGCAACCATTTCGGGGTTGTCGTCCTTGATTGCCGATGTATATACAATTATATCGGGATTTTCAATGCACTCGTAGCAATGGGGTATGGCAATTTTTGCTCCCATATTGCGCAGTTCTGTAACTATTGGCGTTTCTGTAATATCCGAGCCCGAAACCTCAACACCGTTGCTTATAAGGATTTTTGCAAGGGCGCTCATACTTATGCCGCCAATGCCTATAAAATGAACTTTTTTATACAAATGCATACATCTCCCGTCAGTTTTCTTAATTAACATTATAGCACTTAATTTTTAAAAATCAATGCCATCATAGAATATTATTGACAAATTTAGCACAATATAACTACGAACCTCAAAAGAAAGGAACGTGTAAACAATGGATATTAC
>JAZSLD010000219.1:0-4075 GCA_045535195.1 Clostridia bacterium
TGAGCGTGGTGTTCTGCCTATTGGCGACTGGTCTATATTTATAACTTTATCAAGGTGTTCTATACCCTCTATCTTTTTATGCTTACCCGCTTTGGTTTTGGCACGGTTGAGTTTCGCCGCAAGTTTTTTATAAACAATTTCGTTTACAAGAGATGATTTACCCGAGCCTGAAACACCTGTAACCGCCACAAACTTACCAAGCGGAATTTCCACATCGATATTTTTAAGGTTATTTTCTGCCGCACCGATAACTTTAAGCACGTTTCCGTTACCTTTACGACGGGTAGCGGGAACTTCAATTTTTTTCTTACCGCTTAAATACTGCCCTGTTATGCTGTCTTTGCATTTTTTGATTTCTTCGGCAGTGCCCTCGGCAACAATGTGACCGCCGTGAATACCTGCACCGGGGCCAATGTCTATGATATGGTCAGCAGCATACATAGTATCTTCGTCGTGCTCTACAACGATGAGCGTGTTGCCTAAATCACGCAGGTTTTTAAGCGTTTGCAAAAGCATATCGTTATCTCTCTGGTGCAGACCGATACTCGGCTCGTCAAGTATATACATAACGCCCATAAGGCTTGAGCCTATCTGTGTTGCCAGACGTATGCGCTGTGCCTCACCGCCGGAGAGCGTTCCTGCACTTCTTGAAAGTGTAAGGTAGTCAAGTCCCACATCTACCAAAAAGCCAAGACGTGTTTTAAGTTCTTTAAGCACCTGTTCGGAAATAAGTTTTTCTTTTTCGGTGAGTTCCAAATTCTCAAAAAAGTCACGGCATTCACGGACGCTCAGTTCCGTAACATCGTATATGTTTTTGCCGCCAACCGTAACGCCTAATGTAACGGGTTTTAATCTTTTTCCGCCACATTCGGGGCACGGTTTATTGCCCATAAGCGCCTCAATCTCTGCACGCATATATGACGAGAACGAGTCTTTATGACGGCGGTACAGATTATTTATAAGTCCCTCAAACGGTTGCAAAACAGTTTTGTTTTTATACACGAATTTAACGGGTTCTACTGTGCCGTAAAGAATTTTATCAAGTACGCCCTCGGGGAGTTCGTCTATAGGCGTTTCCAAAGAAAAACCGTAGTGCTTTGCAAGGCAGTCAAACCACGCCCTTGAATACGAGCCAATATCCGCAACATTATTCCAGCCGCAAACATTTATGCCGCCCTCTAAAATGGATTTAGAAGTGTCTTCAAGCACCATTTCGGGGTCTATTTCCATAAGCGTGCCAAGGCCGTCGCAATGCGGGCACGCACCGAATGGTGAGTTGAACGAAAACATTCTCGGCGAAAGTTCCTCCATACTTATTCCGCAGTCTTTACAAGCATAATTGCGGCTGAATGTGATTTCCTCTCCATCTATAACATCAACTACCGCAAGTCCTTCACCAAGGTTTAATGCAGTTTCAAAAGAGTCTGTCATACGGGATATTATCCCCTCTTTTATAACAAGTCGGTCTATTACAATCTCTATTGTGTGGCGATGTGTTTTGGCAAGTTTTATATCCTCTGTAAGTTCGCGCACATTACCGTCTATACGCACACGCACATATCCGTTTTTACGGGCATCCTCTAAAATTTTAGCGTGTTCGCCTTTTTTATCACGGATAACAGGTGCTAAAATCTGTATTTTAGTACCCTGCGGCAGCATCATAACTCTGTCTACAATTTCGTCAATTGTCTGCTGACGGATTTCTTTTCCGCACTTAGGACAATGCGGAATACCGATTCTTGCATAAAGAAGCCTTAAATAGTCGTAAATTTCGGTAACTGTGCCGACGGTTGAACGTGGGTTTCTTGATGTGGTTTTCTGCTCTATGCTTATTGCAGGCGAAAGCCCCTCTATATAATCAACATCGGGTTTTGTCATATTCCCCAAAAACATGCGTGCGTAGGACGACAAAGACTCTACATAGCGCCTCTGCCCCTCAGCATAGAGAGTATCAAATGCAAGTGAAGATTTGCCCGAGCCTGAAAGTCCCGTAAGCACGACAAATTTATCTCTCGGTATGGTAACGTCTATATTTTTAAGGTTATGCTGTCGGGCACCTTTTATAAATATATTTTCTTTCCTCATTTTATCACCTTATTTTTGCTTTTTCAGTCTGTTAATTTCATCTCTGTACTTAGCCGCCTGCTCAAATTCAAGACGCAATGCAGCCTCGTTCATCATAGCGGTAAGCGCCAAAATCCTCTCGTCGTTTGAAAGTGCCTGCTCTGCCTTTTCAGGCGCAGTTTCTTCCATATGGTATGTCTGTATAATTTCGTGAACATCTTTAACGATTGATTTAGGCGTAATGCCGTGTTCTTCGTTATACTTAACCTGTATTGCACGGCGGCGGTCGGTTTCGTCAATAGCACGTTGCATTGAGCCCGTAACGGTATCGGCATACATAATAACACGTCCGTCAACATTACGCGCGGCACGGCCGATTGTCTGTATAAGCGATGTGTCGCTTCGCAAAAATCCCTCTTTATCAGCATCGAGTATTGCTATGAGTGATACTTCGGGAATATCTAACCCCTCACGCAGAAGGTTAATACCAACTAACACATCAAACACACCAAGGCGCAAATCACGCACTATTTCCATACGCTCAACCGTTTTAACATCAGAGTGCAGATAACGCACCTTAATACCTGCGTCACGCAGATAATCGGTAAGGCTTTCAGCCATCTTTTTAGTAAGAGTAGTAACAAGCACACGGTTGCCTTTTTCTATAACGCCGTTTATCTCGCCGATAAGGTCGTCTATCTGCCCTTTAATCGGGCGTACTTCTATCTGTGGATCAACCAGTCCCGTCGGGCGGATAACCTGCTCTGCAACAGCGGTGGAGTGCTGTTTTTCATAATCTGCAGGAGTTGCGCTTACAAACACAACCTGATTAATCTTATTTTCAAATTCTTCAAATTTAAGCGGTCTGTTATCAAACGCCGACGGCAGACGGAATCCGTAATCTACAAGCGATTCTTTTCTGGAACGGTCACCGGCGTACATTGCACGTACCTGAGGTACCGTTACGTGCGATTCGTCTATAACGAGCAGGAAATCGTCGGGGAAGAAGTCCATAAGTGTAAACGGTGCACTGCCCGGTGCTCTGCCGCTTATAATTCTTGAATAGTTTTCTATACCCTGGCAAAAGCCTATTTCACGCATCATTTCTATATCGTAAGAAGTGCGTTGCATAAGTCGCTGTGCTTCTAATAATTTTTCCTGACTTTTAAGTTCCTCGCATCGCTCATAAAGTTCACGCTCAATTTCTTTTATGGCAATTTCCATTTTTTCAGGTGTAGTTACATAGTGCGAAGCAGGGAATATTGCGGTGTATGTTCTGTATAAAAGTATCTCACCGGTAATAATATCAATCTCGCTGATGCGCTCTATCTCGTCACCAAAAAATTCTACACGTATTGCCTTTTCGTTGGTACTTGCAGGGAAGATTTCCACAACCTCGCCACGCACACGGAATGTTCCGCGTGTAAAGGCAATGTCGTTGCGCTCGTATTGAATGGCAACAAGCCTTTTTAAAAGCACATCGCGGTCTATTTCCATTCCAACACGCAGCGAGATAATAAGGTCTTTGTAATCCTCTGGGTCGCCAAGACCGTATATGCATGACACACTCGCAACTATTATTACATCTCTGCGCTCGAGTAGCGACGCCGTAGCGCTATGGCGCAGTTTATCAATCTCGTCATTTATAGAGGCATCTTTTTCTATATACGTATCAGTATGCGGAATGTATGCCTCAGGCTGGTAATAGTCGTAGTAAGACACAAAATATTCAACCGCATTTTCAGGAAAAAACTCTTTAAATTCGCTGCACAGTTGAGCAGCCAATGTTTTATTATGCGCAAGTACAAGCGTAGGTTTATTAACACGTTCTATGGTTTTGGCAATAGTAAAAGTTTTACCCGAACCCGTAACACCCAAAAGTGTCTGTCCGCGCTGACCGCTTTCTATTCCGTGTACCAGACTTTCTATTGCATTAATCTGGTCGCCCATAGGCTCAAACTTAGAATGTACTTTAAACATATTTTCTCCTCTGGTTTACTTATAACGTTTA
>JAZSLD010000131.1:0-2245 GCA_045535195.1 Clostridia bacterium
CATGCTAATAAGCAAGCCGGTCTTTTTAAAGACCGGCTTTTTCTATTGCGCTGATATTCTGTTTAATACTGCTGCCATCTCGCCACGGTCTATGATGTTTTCGGGGCGGAATGTTCCGTCGGGATAGCCTAACAGAACACCTGCGCTTGCCAGTGCAGCAATCTCGTCATAAGACCATCTGTCGGCAGAAACGTCTGAAAAGTCTGCTTTGCCTGAGCCGATGTCTGCTTTTATCACACGTGCAAGGAATGCTGCAACCTCTTCACGACTTGCCTGATTGTCAGGCTTAAACAAGCCGTCGGGGTAGCCTTCCATAAGTTTAGCCTTATATACTGCGGCTATCTCTTTTTCTGCCCAATGACCTTTGGCGTCATCGGGGAGATTGTCGGTTGAAGATGTCAGATTAAGCATTCTTGCTGCTATTGTAGCCATTTCGGCACGTGTCATAGATTTGTACGGCGAAAATGTGTGCGTTCCTGTGCCGAGCATCAGCCCCAATGAGGAAACGCTTTGTATATCGTCTTTTGCAAAGTGTGTGAGTATATCCGAAAAATACTTTCCGTTAAGCCATGTGTAGTAGTAGTCCCAGACGTCTTTTGTTTCTTGACCTAAACTCCAGTTGCCTGCGCCTTTTAAAGAATACTTGTCCACAAGAGATAATTTTGATTTTATGGAATCATCATTTTCAAACCAGGCAACATAATTACCTGCGGTTAAAGTTTTTCCTGAAACAGTTATGCTTTCACCTTTTTTGATTGTAAACTCCGCTTTGGGACTCATATGTTCTTCATCAAAAGTTACTTTGCCGCCTGTGTC
This sequence comes from Clostridia bacterium, assembly GCA_045535195.1. Taxonomy (GTDB): domain Bacteria; phylum Bacillota; class Clostridia; order UMGS1810; family UMGS1810; genus SIG455. The sequence continues at coordinate 817 of JAZSLD010000131.1, forward strand.
TGCAATAATTTGCTCTAAGCGATTATTTGATATCCCTAAGCCGTTTATACTGTTATTATTTACTGACCATATTCTGCCGAAAAAAGGTATACCAAGCACAATTTTTTCGGGCGGACATTCTTCCAGTGCGTAACGTATGGAGTTTTCTACAAATTCCATACTGGCTACCGGTCCTGATTCGCCGCCTTCATAGTGTTCGTCGTAAGCCATTATAAAAAGATAATCGGCATATTCCGCCAATGCAGCATAATCGTACGAGCCGTGCCAGCCGGTAGTCCAGTTATATGGGTTAGCCGCTACTGCCACAGACACTTCTTTTGTTGTTGGCAATGCAAGGCGCAGACGCCGCACAAGTTCTGTGTATTTATCTTTGTGCGTATGGGTTACATTTTCAATATCTATATTTATTCCGTCAAGGTTATATTCGTTTATGGCAGAAACTATTGTATCAACCGTAACGTCCATATTTTCAAGCGCTGCTACACCTGCCGCTCTGTTCCAGTGATTAGACAAAAAAGGTACAACTTTTAATCCCATACTTTTAACCTTTTCAATATAACTTTCTGATATATAGTTCACTTTTACACTGCCGTCACTTTCTATATCAAAATAAGACGGCGAAACAGCAGATAATGTGTTTTTGGCAAGCGCAATATATTCAAGTTGGCTTGCGTGTGAGCCGAAATATACGTATGACATTGCATAACGCTGATTTTTATTGCTTAAACAATAAAAAGGTATAGAAACGGCAATAAGACCTGCCACAACAATTTTAACAGCACGTATTTTCTTTTTAGATGGCATATCGCCGTCTATGGTGGAAAGTTCCCTTGAAAATTCTGCAGAGCAGGGAGGGTAGAGTGATATAATAACGTCATATGTGCCGTCTGCGTTTTTAGAGAGCATAGTGTTCATACTGTACATATTTTTAAATCCTTCTTTCTATGTTGACATAGGTAAATTATTGGTGTATAATTTATGTAAGACAAAAATAAAAGGAGAGATTTTTATGGCTAAAGTAGGAAGACCGAAATCAGATAATCCCAAGGCGGATAAATTCAGTTTCCGTTTAGATGCACAAACTGTTAATGCATTAGACGAGTATTGCGAAAAGTTTTCTGTTTCACGTTCGGAGGCAATACGCTTGGGTATAGAGGCTCTCACAAGCGGCAAGGTACCTAAAGCGCAGGAAGAAAAACGAGAAAAGAGAGATATGCCGTCGTTTCTTTTATAAGACCAATAATATTATAGCGAAATCCCTCATAGGTTATACCGAAGGGGGATTTTTATTTTATGATTAATTATATATGGGCGTTTATGATACTTTTTTCTGTAGTTGTCGGTGCGCTCAACGGCAGGTTGGAAGATGTTGTGCAAGCCGCATTTGACGGTGCCAATAATGGCGTACAGACCGTACTTGGCTTTATAG
>JAZSLD010000044.1:0-3957 GCA_045535195.1 Clostridia bacterium
TAGAACGCCGGATTGTGGTTCCGGAGGTCGTCGGTTCGAATCCGACTACCCACCTTTTGCCTTTATGTTAAAGGTTTTTGCTGCGGGTTATTCCTGCCGCGAGTGTCAGTATATATTGGGCTGTAGCCAAGTGGTAAGGCACCAGACTTTGACTCTGGCATTTCGTAGGTTCGAGCCCTGCCAGCCCAGTTTATTTCACTTAATATATTGGGATATAGCCAAGTTGGTAAGGCACCGGATTCTGATTCCGGCATTTCGGAGGTTCGAGTCCTTCTATCCCAGTTTAATATAAGGGCCGTTAGCTCAGATGGTAGAGCACTTGACTTTTAATCAAGTTGTCCGGGGTTCGATTCCCCGACGGCTCATAAAAAGAGGATGACAATATGTTGTCCTCTTTTTTGTTTAGAGAATTAAAATCAGCAGGGAATCGAAACCTGTGAGGGCAACGAACGTAAAGAAAAACAGTACGGTGTACTGTTTTTTAGTGAGTTGATGCGCAGACGGGTACTGTGCGTTAGCACGGTCGTCAAGCAATAGGTGAGCGAAGCACACCTTTCCCCGACGGCTCATAAAAATCCTCGTATGATAATACGGGGATTTTTACTTATTACCTTTTCACTCTTCACTATTACCTATTACTTTATTACCCCTCCACCGACCACAATATCGCCGTTGTAAAATACCACCGACTGACCCGGTGTTACGGCACGTGCAGGCGTGTCAAACTCAACACGCACATTGTTTTTATCTATCGGATAAACCGTTCCGCCAAAATATTTATTGCCGTAACGCACTTTACACTCGGCGTGTATTGGCTGTGTAAGCGCATCAAACGGTATAAAATTAACATTTTCCGCGGTAAGTGATGTTGCATATTCTTCGCCCGATTCGCCAAGGATAACGCAATTTTTTTCAGCATCAATACCTGTTACAAACATAGGCTTGCCGAACGCTATTCCTAATCCTTTTCGCTGACCGATTGTATAGCGGTGCACACCATCGTGTATTCCGAGCACGTTTCCGTCTTTATCCACAAAATTGCCTTTCGGCGGAAGTTTGTCTGTGTTATCAGTTAAAAATTTAATATAGTCGTCATCGGGAATAAAGCAGATTTCCTGACTGTCGCCACGGTCTGCGGCGGCAAGGCCTGCTTCTCTTGCAATAGAGCGCACCTCGTCTTTGCTTAGCCCCTGCAGAGGCAATATAACTTTAGACAACTGCTCCTGAGAAAGCGTGTATAACATATACGACTGGTCTTTTGCTGTGCAGTCCGCTTTTTTAAGCAGATAACGGTTTGAATTTTCGTCAAACTCAATTTTTGCATAATGCCCTGTTGAGATGTATTCAATACCCATCTCCTGCGCGGCTTTTAACATTGCGCCGAATTTAACGTGCCTGTTGCACTCTATACATGGTGACGGCGTTCTGCCGCAGGTGTATTCGCTTATAAAATTATCTATAACTTTTTCTTTAAAAACATCTTTAAATGTAAGCACGTGATGTTCAATGCCGAGTTGCTTAGCAGCGGTTTTTGCAGAATTTATAACATTTTCGTCCGTGCACGGCAACAAATCCAGCGTTGCACCTATAACTTCCCAACCCTGATTTTTTAATATATATGCCGCAACGGTGCTGTCTACACCGCCACTTAATCCAAGTAAAATCTTTTTCATAAAATCATTCCTTTTCTGTTACTATAATACCATGAATAAGCCTTTTTGTAAACCTGTATAAACAAATGAAAAAAGGATAAAATATTCCTATAATATTACAGAAAGAGTGAAAGACATGGCGATTTCTTTTGTGCGTACGCTTATATCGTACGTATTGGTTGTGTTTGCACTGCGTATTATGGGTAAGCGTCAGGTGGGCGAACTTCAGCCGAGCGAACTGGTTGTAGCGATTATGATTTCCGACCTTGCCACAATACCTATGAGCGACCCCGCCCTGCCGCTTTTAAGCGGTATAGTGCCGATATTAACTCTTATTTCCGCAGAGATAAGCGCATCATTGCTTTCTTTAAAATTTCCAAAAATACGCAAAGCGCTTACCGGCTCGCCTGCTGTTATTATAAAAAAGGGTGTTGTCTGCCGCGAGGAGATGCGCAAAAACAGATATAACTTAGAAGACCTTGCCGAGGGTCTGCGTATGAAAGACTATTTTGATATAGACGATGTGTATATGGCTATTTTAGAAACAAACGGCTCTCTTTCTGTAATACCAAAATCAGGCGCACGCCCGCCCACAGCGGATGAGGCAGGAATAAAATCCAATCAGCAGACGTTGCCGCACGTTATAATTGCCGACGGCAAAAAGTACCCCGAACATATGCAGGAGGCTGGCGTAAATAACGATTGGCTTAAAAACCAACTAAAGCAGAGAGATGTTGCAGACGCCGCCGATGTATTTCTTTTAACGGTAGACGGCGATATGAACGTAACATTGCAGATGAAGAATAAGGAATGATTGTATGGCAAAATCGGTAATAGCAGTATCAGTTATTTTTGTTTTAATACTAATAGGCTCAATCGGCAGTTATTTTTATACGCAAAATATGGTAAAATCTTATTCGGACCGCTTAGACGAAGCACTTGAAAACCCCGATGCAAAACTTTTAACAGAAGTTGAAAAAAACTGGGATAGCGATAAAAATAAACTTATGTATATTATGAATCACCGAGATATTGAGTCTGTTTCAACAAGCCTTATCCGTGCCCGTGAAGAGGCTACCGCAGAGAGATACGATATGGCAGTGCAGGAGATTGCCGTAGCAAAATTTATGCTTGAAGAATTATTAGAAAGAGAAAAACTCTCGCCCGAAAATATATTTTAAAAAATTAAAAAAGATAGAGTTTTCTGCTAACAGAAAACTCTATCTTTTATTTTATCTATTTGTTATTCTGCGGTAGACTTTAAGCAGACACGAAAGTATGTACGCAAAAATCACCGTTGAAATCAAATCCTGTACGAGCCTTGGTATATAATATGTCCAGAACGGTATCTTTGCAAGACCCGAATAGTAAAAGCGCAGTATAAATGTGTTAAGCGTAGTTACAACTGTATCCGATAAAAACACAGTTAAAGTAAGTTGCAGAAAATCGTCGTTGTAGTTTTCGGATTTCTTTTTAAATACAAAGTCTGCGGCTAAAAATACAAACCCGAAAACTGATGCACAGTACAAGCCGTATGTTGTAAACGAGGCTTTGTCGCCAAGTGCGTTTAAAGCGTTAAACCACACGCCGCCTTTAATAACGGCAAGCGTTATATGGTTAAATACCCCCAGCGCAAGAAGTACAATGCATAGCGCCGTAAAACCCAATCGCAATTTATCTGACGGCAGTTTTTTAAATACTTTCCACAAAACGCCCGTAAGCACGCCGCCGAGTATCATAACCGCCAGCATAGGCCACAGATATGCGCCCTCGGCTTTTATCATCTGTGCTAAAAAGTCTACCAAACCCGACGCCGCACCGCCTAGTACCGGCCCGAAAATAAGCGCAGGCATTTTGGTAAACACCTCTGATACGCCTATTCGCATACCGTTTGCTCCGCCGAAAGGTATCATAACGGAGAACTGGCGCACCACCAGCGCAAGCGCTATAAAAAGCGCCGTTTGTACAATACGTTGTGTTGATGTGTTTTTCATTAGTAAAAAAGCCCCTCCCGTAACAGAGAAAGCCCACCATTTCGCATATAAAATGCTACAGCGGATGAAGCATTGTACCGCAAACGGATAAACCGTTTTTCGTTCTAAGACTCTACTCCCATTCTTAGACACTTAACGCACAATGACTGCTCTGTTTTTAATATTAACTTCCATTATTATACTCCGCAACTGTCTGCTTGTCAACTAAAACCACTTGCGGAAAATATACTTATATTGTATAATAAAAATGATTTTAATTCAGAAAGGCGGTAATACTATGCGCCCAAAATTAACCTTTTACGATATCTGCG
>JAZSLD010000081.1:0-2370 GCA_045535195.1 Clostridia bacterium
ATTGGCATTGAAGATAAGGCGACCAACGGTTGCGTCGATAATCTTTGATCTGCGCTCGCCGTTTAAGCCGATTTTTTCTCTGAGCACTTTAATAGGTGCGTGCAGACCAACTGCGCCCATATTATATGCAAAGATTGCCTCGTCGTAAGATGAGAAATATTTGCCTTCGCCGGGCTCGCCGGGTTTCTGTATAGTAAGGTAGTAACTATCAAGAATCATGTCCTGAGTAGGTACTGTTACGGCTTTACCGTCCTGAGGTTTAAGCACGTTGTTTGCAGAAAGCATTAAGAATCTTGCCTCTGCCTGAGCCTCAGGTGAAAGCGGTACGTGAACAGCCATCTGGTCACCGTCGAAGTCGGCGTTGTACGCTGTACATACCAACGGATGCAGTTTGAGTGCTCTGCCTTCAACCAAGATAGGCTCAAACGCCTGAATACCAAGTCTGTGAAGTGTAGGAGCACGGTTCAAAAGAACGGGGTGCTCTTTGATAACGTCTTCAAGCATATCCCATACTTCGGGACGAACACGCTCAACCATACGTTTAGCGCTCTTGATATTATGGCAGAAGCCATCGCTTACAAGGCGTTTCATTACAAAAGGTTTAAACAGTTCGAGTGCCATTTCTTTAGGCAAACCACACTGATAAATCTTAAGTTCAGGGCCTACAACGATAACCGAACGGCCTGAGTAGTCAACACGTTTACCGAGCAGGTTCTGTCTGAAACGTCCCTGCTTACCTTTAAGCATATCAGAAAGCGATTTCAAAGGACGGTTTGAAGAACCTGTAACGGGTCTGCCGCGTCTGCCGTTATCGATAAGTGCGTCAACTGCTTCCTGAAGCATTCTCTTTTCGTTTCTAACGATGATATCAGGTGCTTCAAGTTCTAACAGTCTTCTTAAACGGTTGTTTCTGTTAATAACACGTCTGTAAAGGTCGTTAAGGTCAGATGTTGCAAATCTGCCGCCGTCGAGTTGTACCATAGGACGGATTTCGGGCGGAATTACGGGCACAACGTCCATAACCATCCACTCGGGCTTATTGCCTGAAAGTCTGAATGCCTCTACAACTTCAAGACGTTTAACTATTCTTACTTTTTTCTGGCCCTGTGCTTCTTCGAGTTCTTTTTTAAGTTCTTCGGAAGTCTTTTCAAGGTCGATTTCAGCAAGCAGTTCTTTAATGGCCTCGGCACCCATTCCTACACGGAATTTGCCTTCGCCGTATTTTTCCAAGTTATCGCGGTATTCTTTTTCGGCAAGAATCTGTTTCTTTGTAAGGTCGGTCTTGCCGGGGTCGATAACTATATATGCTGCAAAGTACAGCACTTTTTCAAGCGCTCTGGGAGATACGTCAAGCATAAGTCCCATACGGCTTGGGATACCTTTAAAATACCAGATGTGAGATACGGGTGCTGCAAGTTCAATATGACCCATACGCTCACGACGTACTTTAGAACGTGTAACCTCTACGCCGCATCGGTCGCAGACGATACCCTTGTATCTGATTCTTTTATACTTACCGCAGTAGCACTCCCAGTCTTTTGTGGGGCCGAAGATGCGCTCGCAGAACAAGCCGTCACGTTCGGGTTTGAGTGTGCGGTAGTTTATGGTTTCTGGCTTTTTAACCTCGCCTCTTGACCATTCTCTGATTTTTTCAGGAGAAGCCAGAGCGATTTTTATTGCATCAAAATTATTATATTCTAACATGGCATATCTCCTCTCTTAAAACTCGTCATCTTCAAAGGAATCTAAATCCTCTACATTTTCCAAATCTGTTACATCATCAAGGTCTTCAAAGTCGAGCAGGTCGATGTATTCACCTTCGTCAGCCTCTTTTATAAAGGGCTCGTCGCTTAAATCATCTTCCATATCCATATCAGGCTCTGCATCTACATCTTCAAAATCGTCTTCGATGTAGTCATCGTCTTCTATGATGTCTTCTTCGTCATCGGTTGCTTCGCCGCCAAAGTCGAGTTCGTCACCTTCGAGGTTTAAGCGGAGTGATCCTACGCCGTCATCTTCGTCGTCCTCTTTAATCGGGATTTCAGCGCCTTCTTCGTCAAGAACTGTAACATCAAGCGCAAGACTCTGCAACTCTTTAATGAGTACCTTGAACGACTCGGGAACACCCGGCTTGGGTACGTTATCGCCTTTTACGATGCTTTCGTACGTTTTAACACGTCCCACAACATCGTCCGACTTAACGGTAAGGATTTCCTGAAGTGTGTATGCAGCACCATAAGCCTCCAGTGCCCAAACCTCCATCTCACCGAATCTCTGTCCGCCGAACTGTGCTTTACCGCCCAGAGGCTGCTGAGTAACGAGAGAGTAGGGACCTGTGGAACGTGCATGAATTTTATCGTCAACCAGGTG
>JAZSLD010000206.1:0-2983 GCA_045535195.1 Clostridia bacterium
CAACCTTACCGTCAATATCAACATCTATTCTGATACTGCAGGCATTGATTTCCTCTGACTCGTCTATGTTTTTGAGCAGACCGCGGCTCTTTAACTCCTTGACCGCAATCGTTGCAATATCCATAAGGCAGATATCTTTTGTGCGGTTAAGTTTTTTACGCACTGCGATATAATCACCATATGTTTTTTCAATAAACTCTGCGCCTTTTGCAAACTCTACATTTTCAAGTCTTGTAGAGAATGTGGTGTGGCGGCAGTGGTCGGACCAGTATGTATCTATCATTTTAAGTTCGGTGATTGTAGGATTGCGTTTCTCTGTGTTTTTAAAGTAATCACGGCACAGTTGCAAATCGTCCAATCCCATAGCAAAACCTGTTTCTTTAAAGAATTTGGCCATTTCGTCATCAGTAAAGTCTATAAAGCCCTCAACTGTGGCAACTTTCTGCGGAATATCCAAAACTACAGACAAATCCTTTGGCTTGTCCAAAGACACCTCGCAACTTTCAACGGGGTTGATGAGATATTTTTTGATTTTGTTTACTTCTTCATCAGAAACGTCACCGCTTATAACGATAACTTTGGCTACCTTTACATTCGGACGGTTACCACCTGTAAGGATTTCTATACACTGCATACAAGAGTCTGCCCGCTGGTCAAACTGACCGTCAAGCAATCCCATGGCAAAAACCTTATCCTTTGCAGGGATATCAATAGTTTCGTCATAGCACATATCAACGGGTGGCTCAGAGAAAACCGTGGTTTTCGCTTTTTCGTACTCTTCGTCCGAAAGGCCTTCGCAGTCGTATCTGTTTATAACACGCACATCTTCAATACCTTTGATTAAAAGATTGTGTTTAAGGTCATAACGGATAGACTGAGCCTCAACGTCAAAGCCTTTTTTCTTTTCTACAAAAATTCTTCTTAACACTTTGTCTACCTCCGCAGTTTTATTAAACATTAAATCTGAAAAGAACGATATCGCCGTCGTTCATTACATATTCTTTACCCTCTAAACGTACCAGACCTTTATCACGCGCAACGGCATATGTTCCGCACGCCATAAGGTCATCATAGGCTACAACCTCTGCACGGATAAAACCTTTTTCAAAATCTGTATGGATTTTACCTGCCGCCTGAGGCGCCTTTGTACCTTTTGTGATTGTCCATGCCCTTACCTCAGGCTTGCCTGCAGTAAGGTAACTTATAAGACCTAAAAGGCTGTAACTTTTTTTAACTAAACGGTCAAGACCGGATTCTTCTATGCCAAGTTCGTTTAAAAACATAACTTTTTCTTCGTCATCGAGTTGGGCAACTTCTTCTTCTATCCTTGCAGATATGGGAAGTACCTCGGAATTTTCTTTAGCGGCGATTTGCTCAACCTCTTTTACCATAGCATTATTTTCAATGCCGTTTGCAAAATCGTCTTCGGATACGTTTGCCGCATATATAATAGGTTTAATGGTAAGCAGGGCAAGTTCTTTAAGAAACGGCTTTTCCTCGTCAGAAAATTCTATCGAACGGGCGGTTATGCCGTTTTCAAGATTTTCTTTAATCTTCTGCAAAGTTGCCATTTCGTCCTTATATTTTTTGTCACCTGTCTTTAGAAGTTTTGCGGTTTTATCAATACGTTTGTCGATAAGTTCTATATCTGCAAAAATAAGTTCAAAGTTGATTGTTTCTATATCGCGCTTAGGACCGATTTCGCCGTCTACGTGAACGATGTTTGAATCTTCAAAACAACGCACTACGTGAATGATGGCGTCAACCTCACGGATATGCGAGAGGAATTTGTTTCCCAATCCCTCGCCTTTGCTGGCACCTTTCACCAAGCCTGCAATGTCAACAAACTCAATTATGGCAGGAGTAATCTTTTCAGGCTCGTACATTTCTGCAAGTTTGTTTAATCTTTCATCAGGAACTGCAACCACGCCCACATTAGGCTCTATAGTACAGAACGGATAGTTGGCAGACTCTGCCCCCGCCTGAGTGTTTGCGTTAAAAAGTGTGCTCTTGCCAACATTAGGCAAGCCCACGATTCCGAGTTTCATTTATATATCATTCCTTTCGAAATATGTCGCATTTGGGCATAAAAACTCTTTTTACCATAATATTATACATTATAATCTTCGTATCTGCAAGTGTTTTTTATATATAAAGAAATAAAATTCAATCCTATCCCATTCTGCTAAATTTTTCGAAAAAACATCTTGACAACAAAGCATAATACGTGTATAATATCACTTGTGCTTAAAACACGCACCTTTAGCTCAGTTGGCTAGAGCACCTGACTCTTAATCAGGGTGTCCAGGGTTCGAGTCCCTGAAGGTGTATGAAAAAAGGATACCTATCGGGTATCCTTTTTTGTTTACAAAAATATTTACTCATGATATAATAAAGCCAAAAGGAGGTATTATATATGAAAAAGATAATTTTGAGTATTATTGCTTTACTGATTATATGCGTTGTAACCATATGCTGTATTATACACTCTACTAATCAGGAAAAAGTGCCAACCGTATTAGAAACTTTATATTCATATAAAGATACACATATAGGTGATGCCTCAAAAACACGCACTATAGTTGATATAACAAATGTGTCGCCCTACTCCGTTCATTCAATCTCGTTGCAAACGGACCAAGAGCCTATGCGACTTACCATTAATATGAAAGTGGACGACCGTTCAAAGCATCGGCATATAAATTATGAATCTTTAGATAAAACATCTGCGCTTATATTTGCGCTTATTCCAAATGCACATGAAATATCGTATCTGTTCTTCGATGATTATTCTGACATTAATATAACAGAAACTGCGTTTGCAGGTTCGTACTATAACAGAAACTTTATGTACGAACGCAGCGGAATGGAAAAGTTTCATTCGGATTATGTAAATGGTGCAACACAATCTTTAGAAACCTTTGAAAAATATTATTATGATGTTATGAGCGTAACCAAAGCAGTACAAACAGACACTGTATAA
>JAZSLD010000229.1:0-2446 GCA_045535195.1 Clostridia bacterium
TGTTACCATACATTTATGTGGGACAACTGCCCCTAAAACCGCATATGCGGAACGTCGGCAAGCGCCGTTCCCTACAGGGTTTCACCCCTAAGAACCCCTGTTTGCAAATAATCAAAAGATTATCGTAAGGAACGGCTGTACATCGTTTCTAATTTAAAAATCACGCATTAACCTGCTTGCCTATAACCTCTGCCGCCGCTTTAAGTGCTGCGTCAACGCCTTTGGGGTCAGAGCCGCCTGCCTGAGCAGAGTCGGGTCTGCCGCCGCCCTTGCCGCCAACAAAAGCAGAGATTTCTTTAACGATATTACCGCAGTGAACGCCTTTTTTAACTGCTGCGTCGGTTGCAGCGGCAATAAGGTTTGCCTTGTCGGCTGTGTATACGGCAAATACTGTTACAGCGCACTCAAATTCAGACTTGATATTGTCTGCCATTTTGCGTGCTGTGTTTATGTCAACATCAGCAAATGCGCCTGTAAGAACGGTTACGTCGCCGATTTGAACAGCACTTTTCTTAATATCGTCAAGTCCGCCGCTTGCCATTTTTTCTTTAAGTGCGGCGAGTTCTTTTTCAAGGTTTTTAATTTCTGCCTGATTTGCCTCAACCTTTGCAACGGCATCTGCAGGAGCGCACTTGAGTGCAGCACAGATGTTTGCAAGGTTGTCTTCTGTTTCGTTTAATTTAACCAGTATATTCATACCGGTGATGGCTTCAATTCTTCTTACACCTGCGGCAATACCGGTTTCGGAAACAATCTTGAACAAACCGATATTAGCGGTGTTTTTAACGTGTGTGCCACCACAGAGTTCTGTGCTGAAATCGCCCATTTTAACTACACGTACCACGTCGCCGTATTTTTCGCCGAAAAGTGCCATCGCACCAAGTTTTTTAGCCTCGTCAATGGGCATCTGGTTGCAGGTAACGTCAAGTGCAGCGGTAATTTCACGGTTTACAATCTGCTCAACCTCTTTTAACTGCTCAGCAGTTACAGCCTCGTAGTGAGAGAAGTCGAAACGCAGTCTTTCGCCGTTTACGAATGAGCCTGCCTGCTCAACGTGCTGGCCTACAACCTCACGCAGAGCCTTCTGCAAAAGGTGAGTTGCAGAGTGGTTTTTCTCTGTAGCGGAACGCAGGTCTTTGTCAACGCAAGCAGTTGCGGTATCGCCTACAGAAACACTTCCGTCGATAACAACACCCGTATGGAGCATAACGCCCTCGGCTGTTTTTTTGGTATCGTCTATGCGGATTGTGCCGCTTGCGGTTTTGATAATACCCCTATCACCAGCCTGACCGCCGCCCTCGCCATAAAACGGGGTTTTGTCAAGCAGAACTGTAATGTTGCCGTCCTCTGCAGTTGCGGCTGTCTGTGATTTTTTATCGAATATAATTGCAGAGATTTTACCCTCGCACTCGGTAACGTCATAGCCGACAAACTCACACGGACAAGCGTCGTAAACGCTCTTTAACTCGTCGTCTTTCCAAGCATCGCCCTCGCCGTTGGCACGGTTTTCACGGGCACGTTTTTTCTGCTCTGCCATGCAGGCGGTAAACTCGTCTTCGGAAACTGTATAACCCTGCTCGGAAAGGATTTCCACAGTTAAATCAAGCGGGAATCCGTAAGTATCGTACAGTTTGAACGCATCTGCACCGGAGAGTGTTTTGCTGCCGTTGGCTTTCATAGCGTCTACGTAACTTTCTAAAATAGAAAGTCCGTCGCCGATGGTTTCGGCAAAGCGTATTTCTTCTATTTCAATCATCTTTTTGATGTAGTCTGCTTTTTCGGTAACTTCGGGGTATGCAGAAAGGTTTTCTTTAGCAACGGTGTCTACAACTTTGTAGAGGAACGCACCCTCAAGCCCTAACAGTTTACCGTGACGTGCCGCATGACGGAGGAGGCGGCGCAGAACGTAACCTCTGCCCTCGTTGCTGATCTGTACGCCGTCGGCAATCATAAATGTGGTTGAACGGATATGGTCGGTTATAACACGGAGTGATACGTCGGTTTTTTCGTCGTCGCCGTATTTAACGCCTGCAAGTTCGCTGATTTTAGCCATAATGTTGCGAACGGTGTCAACCTCAAACAGGTTATTAACGCCCTGCATAATGCACGCAATACGCTCCAAACCCATACCTGTATCGATATTTGGGTGAGCAAGGCGGTTGTAGTTGCCGTCTTCGTCTTTATCAAACTGAGTAAATACAAGGTTCCAGAACTCAACGTATCTGTCGCACTCGCAACCAACTTTACAGTCGGGTGAGCCGCAACCTGCCTCTGGGCCACGGTCAAAATAAAGTTCAGAACACGGACCGCAGGGGCCTGTGCCGATTTCCCAGAAGTTATCTTCTTTGCCCATTCTTACAATTCTTGACGGGTCAACACCAACTTCTTTTGTCCAGATGTCGAATGCTTCATCATCATCAAGATAAATTGTAACCCAAAGCTTGTC
>JAZSLD010000148.1:0-4769 GCA_045535195.1 Clostridia bacterium
CTGTCTTTTTTATTTTTACATAGCTTCATCAAAATCTTCTTTACCCACTCCACATAAAGGACATACCCAATCTTCGGGAAGTTCGTCAAAGGGAGTTTCAGGTGCGATACCGTTTTCAGGATCGCCAACCTCGGGATCATAAACATAACCGCATATAGTGCATTCAAATTTGCTCATTAATTTTTCCTCCTTGCATATACGTGTTGTTATATATTCTATCATATATATTATGCAGAATACAATACATATTTGAAATTTTTTAAAATTAATTGCATATAATTTAATTATGCTGATATTAACGCATTTGCTTAGGGGGAATTAAATGCATAAAAAAATACACGAAAAACCTATAAGAAAGGTGCGCCGTGTAGAAGTGAATAAATCTGAAAGCACTTCTGCCAAGCGCACCGTTTTCGGCGATATAGACGATTTTATTTTCGGTGATGAGCGTTCTGTGCCGAGCAGCAGATAATTGAAGGAGTGACATATATTATTATAAGTGATTTTGCATTATTAAAACCTTCGATAAAAAAATATTGTTTTATCTATATATTTATTATATAATAAATGTGTAAAAAGTAAAGATACGAATTCGCCAAATAGTAACCGTCTGAACAGAGGAAAAACGGAAAGGTGAGCAAAATATGAATGAACGCATTGAACAAAAATTGAAAACGCTTCCCGATAAAAGCGGCGTATATATAATGAAGAATTCCGACGGCGAGGTTATTTATGTAGGCAAGGCTAAAATACTTAAAAACCGTGTGCGCTCATACTTTAAAGGGCATCGCCATGCACCTAAAGTTGACGCAATGGTTTCGAATGTAGATGATTTTGAATATATCATTACCGACTCCGAGATGGAAGCATTTGTTTTAGAGAATAATCTTATTAAAGAACATTCACCAAAATATAATATTCTTTTAAAAGACGATAAAACGTATCCGTTTTTAAAGATTACCACTAACGAAATGTACCCACGGATATCTGTTACACGTAAAGTAAAAAAAGACGGTGCAAAGTATTTTGGCCCGTATCTTAGTGCTATAGTTCTGCGTGATTTGATAGAACTTATCAAAGAAATATTTCAGGTGCGCAGTTGCAACAAAAACTTCCCTGCCGATATCGGCAAAACCCGTCCGTGCCTTTATCATCATATAGGTAAGTGTATGGGAGTGTGCAACGGCGATGTCAGCGTAGAAAAATACAATGAAGTAATTAAAGAGATTATTGCATTTTTAAATGGCAAGTACGATAAAGTTCAGCGTGATTTAACAGAGCAGATGACTGCCGCCGCACAGGCAATGGATTTTGAAAAGGCGGCACAGATACGTGACCATCTGCGTGCTATAGAGTCGCTTGCCGAAAAGCAGAAGATTGTATCTGCCGACGGTGCAGATACCGACGCCATAGCGTTTTATTCCAAACACGGCAAAACGTGCTTTCAGGTATTTTTTATCCGCAGTGGTAAGATTATCGGCAGAGAAAATTATTTTACCGATGATACCGAAGGTCTTGAAGAGGGCGAACTCTTATCGGATTTTGTCCGTCAGTACTACGCAGAGTCGTCGTTCGTGCCTAAAGAGATACTTTTAGAGTGCGATTGTGCCGATATGGAACTTATCCGCCAATGGTTAAGCGAACTTTGCGGACGCAGGGTAGAGATACGTGTTCCCAAAATAGGTGAGAATGCCAAACTTATTAAAATGATAAAAGCCAATGCGGAAAAGGAACTTTCAGAACGCGAACTTAAAACGCTGCGTGATATCAAATTTAAAAACAGCGCCATGGCAGAACTTTATCGTTTGCTTGGGCTTGATAATATTCCGAAGCGCATTGAAGCGTATGATATTTCCAATATTTCGGGCGATAATAATGTTGGCTCTATGGTAACATTTATCGATGCCCGCCCCAGCACTAAAGACTACAGAAATTTTAAAATAAAAAATGTTGTCGGTGCAGACGATTACGCTTGTATGGCAGAGGTTATCACACGCAGGTTTGAGCGCGCTGCCGCAGAGGCGGAGAAGATTTCCTCGGGCGAACTTTCTGAGGACAAAGCGTCGTTTTCGCACTTGCCCGATGTCCTTTTTGTTGACGGCGGTCAGGGGCACGTAAATACTGTTGCGCCTATTGTGCACAAGTACGCACCGCATATTCCCGTTTTCGGCATAGTTAAAGACGATAACCACTGTACACGTGGTGTTGTTTCCGAAAATGGTGAAATCCCTATAGATAAAACATCAGATGCGTTTATGCTTCTTACTAATATTCAGGACGAAATGCACCGCCGTGCCATTACGTATAACAGAAACTTAAATACAAAGAAAAACTTAAAATCAGAACTTGACAATATCGGCGGGGTAGGCGATGTGCGCAAAAAAGCATTACTTAAACACTTTAAATCGGTTAAAAACATTTCTTCCGCAACTGTGGAAGAACTTATGGCAGTAAAATCCATAGATAAGTCCACAGCACAGAATGTGTGGTCATACTTTGACAACAGGAGAAAAACAAATGATACTACAGGTAAATAATATTTGCAAAAGTTTCGGTACAGATATTATATTGGAAGATATAAATCTCAAAGCGGAACAGGGCGAAAAAATAGGTTTAATTGGCGCTAACGGCGCAGGTAAAAGTACCTTGCTTAAAATCATATGCGGCGAGATGTCTTACGACAGTGGCAGCATTATTGCCGCCAAAGATTTGCGTAAAGGCTTTTTAAAACAGACCGATGCGCTCGACGGCTCTAAAACAATATGGGGTGAGATGATAGATGTCTTTTCACATATTGTTGATATGGAGCAGGAAATGCGTGAACTTGAAAGTAAAATGTCATCGAACAATATTTCCGAAGACGAGCGCACTAAAGTTTTAGAAATTTACGGAAAACGCAGCGAATCTTTTGAAAAAGCGGGAGGTTTTGAACTTCGTGCCAAAATTTTAACTGTTTTAAACGGTATGGGTTTTGAGAACTTTAACCTCAATGAGAAAATCGCCAATTTAAGCGGTGGCGAAAAAACCAAACTTGCCATGGCAAAACTGCTTTTAGACGAGCCCGACCTGCTGCTTTTAGACGAGCCTACCAACCATCTTGATTTTAAAACGATGCAATGGCTGGAGGGGTATTTAAAATCGTATAAAAAAGCAGTTATCGTCGTTTCGCACGACCGATATTTTTTAGACGCCATTGCAGATACCATATATGAGATTGAACGCACTAAATCTACTCGTTATGTCGGCAACTACAGTAAGTATTTAGAACAAAAAGAACAAAACCGTGACCAGCAGGCAAAAGCATATGAACTTCAGCAGAAAGAGATTAAACGGTTAGAGGATTACGTTGCCAGAAACATTGCCCGTGCATCTACGTCTAAAAGTGCCAAAAGCAAGCAGAAGATTATCGATAAAATGGAAATTGTGGAGCGTCCTGCCTCGGAACTCAAATCATGCCGTTTTTTCTTTGAAAGTGCATATTCCTCTTTTAAAGACGTTTTAACAGCAGAGAATTTAAGTGTTTCGGTAAATGACGGCGGAATACTTAAAAAACTGTTTACAGATGTTTCTTTTGAAATTAAACGTGGCGAAAAAATTGCTCTTATTGGCGCTAATGGCATAGGTAAGTCTACACTTTTAAAAACCTTGCTCGGTATTCATAAAGAGTATACAGGTAGATTTGACTTCGGTAAAAATGTTGAAATCGGCTACTATGATCAGGAGCAGAAAATCCTTGACGGCAGTAAAACTGTTTTAGATGCTGCTTGGGACCTTGTTCCACGTATGGACGAGAGTGAAGTCCGCACTATGCTCGGCTCACTTCTTTTTACTAATGAAGATGTTTTTAAAAAGATAGATTCTTTAAGCGGCGGCGAAAAGGCTAAACTTGAGTTTTTAACCATTTCTGTTAAAAAGCCGAACACAATGATTCTGGACGAACCCACCAACCACCTTGACTTGCCGTCTAAAGAAGCGCTCGATGTTGCGCTTAAAGAATACGACGGAACAGTATTTTTTGTGTCACACGACCGTTACTTTTTGAATAAGATAGCAGATAAGATATTAGAACTTACCGAAACAGGTGTTAATCTTTATATAGGTAATTACGATAATTATATTGAAAAGAAAACAGCACCTGCTCAAAATGTAAGCACAGCCACCAAATCAACCACAAACAGTTACGAAGAAGAAAAACGTGCTCAGGCACTTAAAAAGAGCCTTACAAAAAAACTTGCTAAAACAGAAGAAGATATAGCCGCTGCCGAGGAAAGAGCGCAGGAACTTTCTCAACTGCTGGAACAAACCGGCGCCGACTATGAAAAAGCACGTGAAATTTATGATGAAATTGAAAAGAATAATAAACTTACAGAGCAATTATATGAAGACTGGGAGAACTATTCCGAACAACTTTCAGCATTCGATGTATAAATTTTCATAAATTGTAAAAACTGTTAATTGAAAGTATCACAAAATAATTTTAAAAAAACTTTAAAAAAGTTGTTGACAACGGTGCGCAGACGTGTTATAATAATCAAGTCGCTCGGGAAAAGTGAGTAGACAGAATCGATCTTTGAAAAATGAACAGCATAAAAAAAGCGGGACTTTTTGAAAGTCCAAAGAGTTTTAAAAATGCACTTTATAATTAGTAAAGTCAGACAGAATTTTGAGCTATGAGAGCTTATCAATATTTTATTGAGAGTTTGATCCTGGCTCAGGACGAACGCTGGCGGCGTGCCTAACACATGCAAGTCGAGCGAGAATTCATAGTT
>JAZSLD010000215.1:0-6399 GCA_045535195.1 Clostridia bacterium
TGTGATGTCCTCTTTCTACGTGAGCCGTCGGGGAATCGAACCCCGGACAACTTGATTAAAAGTCAAGTGCTCTACCATCTGAGCTAACGGCCCATATATAGACTGGGATAGAAGGACTCGAACCTCCGAAATGCCGGAATCAGAATCCGGTGCCTTACCAACTTGGCTATATCCCAATATTATAGATAAAAACAAACTGGGCTGGCAGGGCGCGAACCTACGAAATGCCAGAGTCAAAGTCTGGTGCCTTACCACTTGGCTACAGCCCAATATATACTGACTCTCGCGGCAGGAATAACCCGCAGCAAAAACCTTTACCATAAAGGCAAAAGGTGGGTAGTCGGATTCGAACCGACGACCTCCGGAACCACAATCCGGCGTTCTAACCAACTAAACTATACCCACCATAAAAAACAGCGCGCCTGGGAAGATTCGAACCCCCGACCTACTGCTTAGAAGGCAGTTGCTCTATCCGACTGAGCTACAGGCGCATAGTACATCCGCGGCATAGTGTAAGCAGAACAAAAGCGGGTGATGGGAATCGAACCCACGCAATCAGCTTGGAAGGCTGAGATTCTACCATTGAACTACACCCGCACATTAAGAAAAACAAAAAATTTTCCTTTTTCGCCGGCTGACTTTTAAGATTATAACAAGTCTTCTGCGTTTTGTCAACACTTTTTTTAAAAAATCTATCCACTTTTTTAAATATTTGGTCTTTTTTTAAGTTTTTTTACGTGTTTTTTTGCATTTTCTATTTGATTTTTCCCTCTTTTTGCTTTGTTTATTCAATATTTATTATGAAAAGTTACAATTTTTTTAATAAGTTATTGTCACTTTTTATATTGTAAAAAACATTTTTTTTTGATATAATTAAAAACCCACGGAAATTTTCAACTAATTATTAACGATAAATATATATAAAATGAAAGGGTATGAATTTTAAATGTACAATCTATCTGATATATGGACAGAGGTTTTAGAGATTATACGTCCTGAAATTCCGGAGGTTTCGTTTAATACCTGGCTTGATAATATTGTTCCGGTAAGTTTTGACGGCGCTGTTTTAACTATAGAAGTTCCTCTTGCCATTAACCGTGATATGGTTTCAAAGCGTTTTTCGGAACATATTAAAAACGCATTCCTCTATATGTCTTACAATGTGGAAGAAATTAAAATACTTATCGCTTCCGAACGCAAAAATGACGGCGCTCGTCTTTCTGTAAATTCTTACACCCCGTCTTTTGCGGTTGATGAGGAAAGCAACTATCTTTTAAACAAAGATTACACATTCGATACGTTCGTTGTGGGGCCGTCTAATGAGTTTGCCCATGCGGCGTGTTATTGTGTTGCGGAAAAATCCATAAGCCTGCACAATCCGCTTTTCTTATACGGCGGTACAGGTCTTGGAAAAACGCACCTTATGCACGCTATAGGTAACCTTGTTTTGGAAAACTCGCCCGATAAAAAAGTTTTATACGTTTCGAGCGAAAAGTTTACAAACGACCTTATTAACGCTATACGTGACGAAAAAACAGAACAGTTCCGCCAGAAATACCGCACTATAGATATACTTATGGTAGACGACGTTCAGTTTTTCTGCGGAAAAGAAACTACTCAGGAAGAATTTTTCCATACATTCAACACATTATTCCAGGCAGGCAAGCAGATAGTACTTTCAAGTGACCGCCCGCCGAAAGATCTGCAGGGACTTGAAGACAGACTTATAAACCGTTTTGCATCAGGCCTTGCGGCTTCTATTCAGTTGCCCGAACTTGAAACACGTATTGCAATTTTAAAGAAAAAGGCTATGATGTACGATATTGATGTAAGCAACGAGGTTTGCCAGTATATTGCAACTAACATAACATCTAACATCCGTGAGATGGAAGGCGCAATGAAAAAACTTGTTTCTTATCATCAGTTGATGAACAAAGAAATAACCTTAGAACTGGTTGAGGAGTCTATAAAAGATTTTAAATTAGAGAAAAAGCAAAATATTACTCCTGAACTTATCCTCGATACCGTGGCTAAGCATTATAACTTGAAAATAGTGGATTTGCGCTCTGACAGACGCACAAATGACATAGCTTATCCACGCCAGGTTGCAATGTATATATTAAAAGAACTCACAGACCTGTCGCAGACTGCCATCGGCAAGATTTTAGGGGACAAACATTATACCACAGTTATTCACGGTATACGCAAAATTGAGGGCGACCTTATTTCAAATTCAAAAACACACGCAGCCGTAAACAGTATACTCGACGATTTGGAAAAATAATTCTTGTGGATAACTTTTATACCCGTTTTATTATTGATTTTCAAGACGTGATTAAGTTTTTAAATAAAATTTAATCACGTTTTTTTATTAACTTTCCACATTGATAATATGTGATGTCATTTTATGTAAAAAACAGGTGTTGATAAGTTAAAATTTGCAGTTATTTTTATTAACGGATTATTATATCCCTTTTTTTACGTATTTATACATAAAAAAAGGCTTATCCACATTATCCACATATACTACTGCTACTGTTATTTATTATTATTTATATATTATATTTATTTGTTTATATAAAAAGACAGATTATAAACATTCCACCAACACCATCAACACCTTATGGTATGCGGTTTTAATCGTCGACCTATGGAAGAATTGGCACACAAATTAATGTGAAATTGCTTTTTGACTTCCAAAACCGATGCGATTAATTCCCTATAACATATAAAGCATCGGTTTAGCACGCATAAAATGAGTTTTTATTGCGTGCGGTGGATAAAGGCAAAAAGCAATGAGCATATAATTTGTCCAATTCTGTAATCAGTCGACAAGGTAAGTGACACCTCAAATCTTTGATTTGGCTGGTGGAACTTATGTAAGCGAGCAAAGCGAGTCGTAGGTGCCAAGGGGATATTTCCCCTTTGAAAAAAATTTTTAAAAATAAATTTTCAAATAGCGGAACGTCGGCAAGCGCCGTTCCCTACAGGGGTTCCCTCTAAGAATCCCATACTTAATATAAATCTTGACCTTTTAAAAATATTATGATATAATAATTATGCCAAACTAATTTAATATATTTGCAAAAAAATGGACTTATTTTTATTTAGGTAAAAATGCATAGTCTTTTATTGCACGTCTGTTTTTTTGCAATATGGATTAGTTTGGCGACAAATTCAGGGCTGTGCATTTTTCGTGCGTGGCTCTGTGCCGCGCACTTTTTAATTTACATAAAAATGTGTGCGGAAATTCGAAGTGTCGCTAAACAAATTTAAGCAGGAAACGGGCGTTTTAAAAACGTCTGTTTTTTGCTTTTTTTATATATTAAAATTAACGCAAAAAATACGTTTAAAACATTGACTTTTTTTGCTTTTTTTGTTATAATAAAAACAATAAATTTAAGGGAGAATTCGTATGAAATTTATCTGTGATAAAGACATTTTAAACGAGTGCGTCAATACTGTTTCAAAAGCAATTGACCCCACCAATGTTAAAGAACTTTTGAGGGGTATTAAAATAGACGCTGAAGAAGAACTTACATTCTTTGCAACCGATAACGAAATAAGTTTAGAAACATGGGCAGAGGCAACTGTTAAAGAAAAAGGTTCGCTTGTTATTGACGGCAGAATTTTTTCTGATATTGTTAAACGTATGCCTGAGGGTAATATTACTTTTGAAACCGTAAGCCAGAGCGAAGTTAAAATATCGGGCGGAGAGGTTTCTCTTTCGCTTCTTTATCTTCCGTCTGAGGGATTTCCGTATATGGAAAGAGTGGAAGACGGCAAAACAATTAAAATTTATTCTAAAGATTTAAAAAATGTTATTAAATATACTGTTTTTGCTCCCGATGCTGAAAGCAGTATGCCTATACTTAACGGAATTAAGTTTGAAATTAAAAATGCGTCTATGCGTGCAATAGGCTTAAACCGCTACCGTATGGCTATGCGCAACCAGATAATTCCCGAAACAGGTATTGAATATATGGAATTTGTTGCGCCTGCAAAGATGCTTGGCGATCTTAATAAAATTTTAAAAGATGACGACAAAATAGTAACAATATCTTTAAAAGACGATGTTGTTATGTTTGAGTTTGAAAGAACAACCGTTACTACAAGATTATTAGAGGGCGAATTTATAGACTATAACAGACTTATACCTAAAGAAACAAAAGTTAAGTTCAGAGTTGATTATGATAAAATTGCTCAGTCTGTAGACAGAGCAGCGGTTATTATAAATTATGACGATCCTAAAATACCGATTATTTTCGACATTAAAAATGGCGTTTTGAATATAGACTGTTTTACAAAGCGCGGTTAGATTCATGATAAAATTTCTATCGACACAGATGCTGAATTAAAAATAGGTCTTGGTGCAAAACTTTTAACAGATGCTATACGTGCTATAGACACTAACGAAATTTATTTTGAGTTTAAAGACGAAAAAAGCCCTTGCAAGATTATGCCTGTTGAGGGAGATTCGTTTTTGTATATAGTTCAGC
Source organism: Clostridia bacterium (assembly GCA_045535195.1). Taxonomy (GTDB): domain Bacteria; phylum Bacillota; class Clostridia; order UMGS1810; family UMGS1810; genus SIG455. Next base: position 4,500 of record JAZSLD010000215.1, read on the forward strand.
CAAGACAATTATAAATTGTAGGGGACGATGCCTACAACGTCTCGAAAAGGAAAAAGATATGGAAGAAATTAAAATAAATAGCGAATTTATAAAACTTGACCAACTTTTAAAATTTGCAAACCTTGTAGAAAACGGAGCAGATGCAAAGTTTTTAGTACAGAACGGGTATGTGTCTGTAGACGGAGAGGTTGAGAAAAGACGCGGCAGAAAACTGCGCGGCGGCGAAGTGGTTGAGATTGATTATGAAGGACAAAATTTTTCTGTAAAAGTAATTGCTGATAAAATTTAAGCAGGTGAGAAAAATGCTTATAAAAAATTTAAGGATTGAAAACTTTCGCAATTTTACATTTGAAAGTGTGGAGTTTTCTGATAAAGTTAATATTTTTTACGGAAAAAACGGTCAGGGCAAAACAAATCTTTTAGAAGCGGTTAATTATTTTACAAACGGAAAATCGTGCAGGAATAATATGCGTGAAAAAGACGTTGTAAAATTCGGTGAAGAAGGTTTTTCTCTTGCTGCGGAGTTTGAACTTAAAAAAAACGGAATGAATTCTCGTTCCGTTTACGAAAAAATAGATTTTAAATCTAAAAAAAGTATTTATATAAACGGTCAGCCGGTAGAAAAACTTAGCGATATTTTAGGGCTTATAGATACTGTTTTGTTTATGCCTAACGATTTAAACTATGTTTTGGGTGCGCCTGCCGACAGAAGAGGATATGTAGATTCTTTTTTATCTAAAAACAGAGCAGGTTATTTTAAATTGCTTTCTTCATACATCTATGTACTTAAACAGAAAAACAATATTTTAAAAGAACATAAAAATTCAGAGCAGATTGAAATTTATAACGAAAAACTTTTTGAATACGGCTCTAAGATTTGCGAAATACGAAATAATTTTATAAAAGTTTTTTCTGACTATGTTTCAAAAATATATTGTGATATTTCGGAAAATAATGAAACTGTTGAGTTTATTTATAAGCCGAACATAGAAAATTACAGCGATAAAGAATCTTTTATAAAACTTTTAGAAGAAAATAAAGAAAAAGAACTTATCCTCGGTACAAGCATTAAAGGTCCGCACAGAGATGACGTTTTAATTAACATAAATAAAAAAGGCGCAAAATTTTTTGCATCGCAGGGGCAGTTGCGCTCTATAGTTTTGTCTATGAAAATTGCCGAGGCTGAAATAATAAAAGATACAAAAGGCGAATATCCTATTATTTTGCTTGACGACGTTTTCAGCGAACTTGACAGCCAAAGGCGAGAGTTTTTACTTAAAAATCTTGAGGGAAAACAGGTTATAATAACTTTAACAAATGCAGATATTATGAAAACTTTCCCTGATGCAAAGTATTTTGAAATAGAAAAAGGCAAGATTAAAAGGTGAATTTTTATGTATATTCATATAGGCGGAGATATTTCTTTGCTTAAAAAAAACATAATTGCAATATTTGATATGGACAACACCACCGTTTCTAAATGGACAAGGCAATTTTTGCAGTTTGCAGAATCTGACGGCGATGTTATAAATGTAAGTGACGAACTGCCAAGAACTTTTATTGTGGCAGACGATGGTAAAAATAAAAAATTTAAAATATATATTTCACCGATTTCCGTGGCCACTCTTTTAAAAAGAGCAGAAGAAGACGGGCTGGGCGAATAAAAATATTTAATATTTTTATTGTAGGGCACGGCGTCCTCGACGTACAGTTTCAGAAAGGAATGATTGAAAAATATGAGCAACAATATCACAAACACCTACGACGAGAATAATATTCAGGTACTTGAGGGGCTGGAGGCTGTACGTAAACGTCCCGGTATGTATATCGGTTCTACATCTGCGCGCGGTCTGCACCATCTTGTATATGAAATTGTAGACAACAGTATTGATGAGGCGCT
>JAZSLD010000083.1:0-3353 GCA_045535195.1 Clostridia bacterium
GACGACATGGCTACGATCCGACTTCATACACCTTACCGCCACGCACATGGGCATACTTTACGGCATCGGCAATCTCGTCGTTTGAAAAGTTTACTGCGTTCGCTCTTGCAGAAAATGAACTTCCGCCAAGGTAAACCGCATCAGCACCGTTATTTACTGCCGCCACAAAATTTTCGTACGAGCCGGCAGGAACCAATACCTCTATACTCATCTGCCGCCCTCTAATTTAGCGATACGTATTTTAAGATTTTGAATTTCTTCCTTAAGTGCGTAGTTTTCGTCTTTCAGGCGCTTGCCTGCGGAAGTTGCAGCAAAGTAGTCCTCTTTATACTTTTTAAGTTCTGCCGCAGTTTCCTCCTGCAAATCCTTAACCTTGTGGTAATCGTCGCTCATGTTGATTGCAGATAAAACAGCCACCTGAACATTGTTCAGATGCGGATTGGCAGCAATGGAGCGCATCTTTTTGTCTACATAAAGACACACTTTCTGCATATATTCCTCGCTCTCTGAACCTACCAGAGTATAATCTGAGCCGCATATTCTGACTACAGTTTTAATTTTATCTTCCATACGGCACCTCCTCTATTTTATCAAATAACATTATACCACAACTTAATCAACAATGGTAGCATTTTTTATAAAAAAATGCAAAAAAACGGAGATTTCTCCGTTTTTCATAGTTTTTATTCAACCGTTACAGATTTAGCAAGATTTCGGGGTTTGTCTACATCGCATCCCCGAAGAAGTGCCGTATGGTACGCCAGAAGTTGTAGTGCCGCAACCGCCGTAAACGGTGATGCAGCCTCGTGCGTTTCGGGGATTTTGATTGTGCAAAAAGTGTCAGGCGTATCAAACGGCGAAATGCACAAAACCTTAGCACCACGGGCAATGACCTCGCTTATATTGGAGGCGGTTTTGCCATGCAGGTTTTTATCTGCGCTGACAGATACAACCAAAGATTTTTCATCTATAAGCGCTATGGGGCCGTGTTTTAATTCTCCTGCAGGGTAAGACTCTGCGTGAATATAGGTAATCTCTTTCATTTTAAGTGCTCCCTCATCGGCTGTTACAGAATCGGTTCCTCTGCCGATATAATAAAGATGCTCACAATCCACAAGTGCCTTTGCTGCATCTTTAACATGTTCTTCCAACGCCAATGTTGCAGTTATATCCTTAGGCAAACGCAAAAGTGCGTTTTTGAGCACAACATTCTCCTCTTTTTGTATATTCTCCGAAAGGAACACGGCAAATATATAAAGCGCCGCCAACTGCGCCGTGTATGCTTTGGTAGACGCTACAGAAACTTCAGCACCGGCACTTATTAAAAAAGTAAAATCAGCAATTCGCACAGCACTGCTTCGTGGGGTGTTTGTAACGGCAATAACCTTAGCACCTTTTTCTTTAGCAAGATTAATTGCCGCAAGTGTGTCGGCAGTTTCGCCCGACTGGGTTATGGCAATAACAATCGTTTTTTCGTCTATAAGCGGATTACGGTAACGAAACTCCGACGATACATCTGTTTCCACCGGCACCCCGGCATATTTTTCTATAACATATTTACCCACACAAGCCGCATGGTAAGCCGTTCCGCAACCTATGATAAAAATCTTTTCAGCATCTTTAATATTGTTATATTCAAGGTCACCGAACAAAGTAGGTTTATCTGCAAAAATATGAGTTGAAATCATCTGCCTTAAAACGTGTGGCTGCTGATAAATTTCTTTAAGCATATAATGCTCATACGCTCCGCTGTCAGCATTTACTGCCTGCAAGTCAGTTTGATAGATTTCTTTATCAACTGCATTGCCGTCTTTATCGTACACAGATATCCCCTCTGCAGTTACGGCGGCAATTTCGCCGTCGTCAAGTATATACATTTTATCTGTTTTATTCGACAACGCATTTATGTCGGACGATAAATAATTTTCGCCCTCACCTATGCCGACAACCAACGGACTACGATAACTTACAGCCATAATTTTTCCCGGATAGTCGCTGCATATAACTGCAATGGCAAAACTACCTTTAAGTTCCGAAACGGCGCACCTTACCGCGCCGAGATAGTCAAAACTTTCTCTGTAATAATAATCTATAAGGTGCGGGATAACCTCTGTATCTGTTTGCGAAACAAATCTGTAGCCTTTATCGCATAAAAAAGTGCGAAGTTCGGTATGGTTTTCTATTATGCCGTTATGCACAACCGCTATAGTGCCCGACAGATTTGTATGCGGATGAGAATTAAGGGTGCTTGCTTCTCCGTGGGTTGCCCATCTTGTATGCCCTATACCGCACATGCCGTCAACGGGAGACTCTTTACAAATCGATTTTAACACGCCAACTCTGCCACAGTTTTTCCTTATAGCAACAGATGTGCCGTGCGAAATTGCAATCCCTGCAGAATCGTAACCTCTGTACTCTAACCGTTCAAGCCCGTCAATTAAAATGTCTGCCGCTTTCCTGCTGCCCGTGTATCCACATATTCCGCACATTTTATTAAAACCGCCTTTCGTCTTTTCAAGTATTATTAGCAAAATTAAAACAAAAAATCCGTCACAATCGCGAAGAAATAAGCATATAATAAAATGATATATAACAGAAAGGACTGACCTGTATGGATAAACGCAATATTGAACAGATTTCACGCAATATCAGCGACAGCGATAAAGCGATGCTAAAAAGTATAAATAACCAAAACTTAAAAGAGCGCATAAGCAAAGTGGATTTAGGTGCAGCAGCACAGAAAATGCGTGATTTGGGGCTTGGTGACGCAGCAAAAAAATTAGACAGCATGACTAATGACGACATTATAAATCAGATTTCAAAAAATCCTGAAATACTGGATAAACTTAAAAATTTGTTTAAATAAGGAGGCCGCTTATGGATAATATGGCAGACAAACTTAAAACTATGCTTGAAGACCCCGAAACATTAAATATGCTCTCTTCTCTTTTAGGAAGTATGCAGAGCACACCCGCTGAAGTTGTGCAGGCAGAAGAGTCGGTTTCACAAACACCGGTCGAGCAGACGGACAATATGATTAAGATAAAGCAAATGCTTGAGCAGTCATCAGTTGCAAACGACCCGAGAATAAATTTGCTGAACTCTCTAAAACCGTATATGGGCAAAAAACGTATGGCGAAGATGGATCAGGCAATAAGGCTGATACAGATATCTAAAATGGCGTCAATTTTTAAGCCATAATGAAAGGTGGAAGAAATATGTATAAGCGTTATTACGACGGCTACAACTCCTACCAGCGAAACAACACCTCGTACAGCGGCGAGGTGGTAATACCCAAAGAAAGTATTGAGGAAACTTCTTTAGAAGAAACAGTTGCAGAAACTGCGTCTGCA
>JAZSLD010000001.1:0-6105 GCA_045535195.1 Clostridia bacterium
GTTCTTACACCACGTTCGCACAAAACAATGTTTGTGTTGCCCTCACTCATTATGTACTCGGCACTCATCAAAAACTCTTTAATTGTATTTGCCAGACCACGTTTTAAAAGAATTGGCTTTTTGGTTTTGCCAAGTTCTTTAAGTAATTCAAAGTTCTGCATATTTCTTGCGCCTACCTGAATCATATCGACCTCTTCAAACAGCGGCAGATGATTTGCATTCATAATTTCTGTTACAATGGGCAGCCCGGTTTCTTTTTTTGCTTCAAGCAAAAGTTCTATACCTTCGGCACGCATACCCTGAAAATCATAAGGTGATGTACGTGGTTTAAAAGCACCGCCCCTGAGCAGCGACGCACCTGATGCTTTAACGCTTTTGGCAATTTCGATAATCTGCTCTTTGCTTTCTACCGAGCAGGGACCTGCCATAATGCAGAAGTTTCCGCCGCCGATTTTTACGCCGCTTACATCTATTACGCTGTCATCTGGGTGAAATTTTCTGTTGCACTGTTTAAAAGGCTCGCTGACACGTTTAACAGAACTTACTGTTTCAAGGCTGGCAATAAGGTCCATATCAATATTGGCGGTATCGCCGACAAGGCCAAGAACGGTATAGTCCTTACCTTCAGAAACGTGAACTTCTACATTCTGGCTTTCGAGCCATTTAATAAGTGAATCTTTCTGTGACGGGTTTGTTCCGGGTTTAAGTACAGCAATCATTTTTTCATATCTCCTTTAAAAATAAAATAAAAATACCGCACAGCGAACTGTGCGGTATACTTAAAAGTCAATTATTACAAACTCTTCTGCTTTTTTATACAACACAAATCGCTATTACCTGACATTGCGGTAATAGTAATAATAGTTATATGCAAAATTAGCAGAAAACTGTTTCATCAAATTAACTTCCTTTCATCATTTTTAGAAAGTATATCACATTATTTTTGTGGTGTCAAGAACTTTTTCGCCATATATTAAAAAACAACGGTATTGAAACAAGCGGAAATGCCATACCGATAAGCATACCGAGTTTTATGGCAAGTTCATCAGGCGCCAGCGCAAGAGTTTTTGAAAATTCTGTTATATAAGGATTGGTTATTGCCACATCTGTGATAATTCCAACCAGTTGCGGAGCAACAGACGCACCTAAATCTCCTCCGGCTGCCATCATAGCATATATAAAAACACCACCCTGCGGAAAACGGTCTGACGCTATTACAAGGCAACCCGGCCATAGCATAGATGTGCAAAATCCCGTAAGTGCGCAGGCAGCAAGCCCCAAAACAGGTAAAGTTGCAATACTTGAAGTAAGATAGCAAAGTGTGGCGCCTACTGAACACATAAAAAGTGCACGTGTGATATTTTTTCCGTATTTGGCATACATTGTTCTGCCAAGCCCAAGCATAACAGCAAAGAGCGCAACACCGAACACATCGCCCCACACCTTAGGGATATTAAAAGCCTTCTCCAGATAACTTGAACTCCACTGAGCCATTGTACACTCTGACGCACCGCCCAAAAAGATGGCGGCTACACATATCCAAAGACTTTTGTTTTTTAAAAGTTTAATTGCACCTGATGTTTTTTCAGGAGTGCCGATATCCGGTATATCTGTACCTTTATACATTATAACGCCAAATACCGGTATAGTAATAAACATCAATGCAAGCCATTGCCAGTTATCTGTTCCGAATACCAACAGAAAAAGCGTACTTACAATAACAACCCCGACAGTTCCCCACGCATATACGGAATGAAGTTTACTCATTTCACGGTCGGGGTCATCTGACGGTATTGAGGCAAAAACAGGACTTAAAAGCACCTCACCCAATCCTGCCGATGCAGAAAAAACCACAGTGCCTATAACAAGACCTGCATATACACTATGCGGAAACAGAAAAGGCCACACGGCATAAATTAAAAGACCGCCGCCTGTAAGATACGGCATAGATTTAACTGTTTTTGAAATATTAAATTTGTGCGAAAAGAAAGAAAATGCAAGGTCAATTATAAGTTGAGTAAAGAAATTAATAAGAATAAGCAATCCTAAAAGCGAATACGAAATCCCGTACAAGGAACGGAATGTCAAAAACAGTATCGGCGGCATATTACCAATAACCGACATAGACAAATTACCCGAATAGCATGCCAGTTTTAATCTTTTATATTTTTTATCCATGACATCACCTATGCTGTACTGCCACTACCTCTTCCTCTATCCCGCTGTTTTTCACATAATACTCTACGCATTTTTGTCTGCGGAGTGTTTCTTTGTCTTCCAGTTCTCTTTTCAGCATATACTGACCGTCAACTTCTACATACACGGGGTTAATAACACAATGTTTCTTTTTAACATCAGAAAGGTAATTCATATATGCAGAACCTTTAAGACCTACATAGTCAAAATATTCGTTCATTAAAAACATTGGCGAGATTGTATTACCCACGCCTTTAAAATCTCTGCTGAGTGCTTTTTTTGCAGCGTCATTAGCATAGAAAACATAGCGTGTTTCATAATAATTTTCGCCGCCCTCGGAAGTATCAAGATTTAAGTTGATGCCAAGCATTTTGTATACCTCGTTCTCCCCTCCGAGGCGCGGATTATGGTCACCGAATAAAGTTAAAACTATAGGCTCTTTCTGATTATCAATATAATCACGTAATTTTTGCAGAGCAATATCTGTTTTGTAAATGCCGTCGAAATAATTGTTAATCATATTATACTCTTCAGCAGTATAGCCGTCTTTGTGCATAAGATATTCCATATCCGCCTTATCTTCTGTAGGATACGGACCGTGATTTTGATATGTAACACTGAAATTAAAATATTTCTCGTCATTTGCAACGGCTTTTTCGTAACCTTCTATAATATAATCAAAAAAGTCATAGTCACTTATATAGCCATGATATCTGGGTGTTTGCAGCATATCGTCAGGTATGGCTTCATACTTGTTTTCGTGATAGTCAAAACTGTCAAACCCAAAATACTTATTCATATTCTTGCGGTTATAAAACCAGCCATAGCACGGGTGCATAGCATCTACGCTATACCCCTGAGATTTAAAATACCATATATACGACGGTGTGTTTTTCTTTGAAAAATGCATATCGCTGTAGCCGGTTAAATACTGACGTTCTGTATAAATAGTGCTGGCAGCAAATATATCAGTATACAAGTTTCCGCTGTATGCATCTGCTTCTAAAGCATGGTAATTAGCATACGGGTCATTTGTAAACTCAACACCTTCAAACTTACTGAAATCGTTATACGCCTCAAGCATAATGCTTATCATATGCACTTTTTTTCGTTTTGGGATATTCATATCCTGATATTTACTAAGAATAGACTCTGCCTCTTCCTCGTTATATCCTTCAGGTGGAGAAACAAAAGCGTCGGGTATACTTTCTATAAACGAGTATATAACACCTCTGGACATTGCCTGATTACCAGCTTTATACTCCGAGCCGAACATCGGATGCCACACACTGTTATGCAGTTCTTTATTATTAAAATACAACGAATTGCACGAGGTAAGCAAAATTGCAACAGCGCACAATGCACCGCCAAATCGCGCAAAACCGTGTTTGATTTTCGGCTTAATATTAAAATAGCAAAAAACAGTTCCAATTACTATGCATATCACAACACATATCGATACAGCATCAAGATAAAGAATATAATTTTCTGCCATTTCCTTGGCTTCGCTCATAAGAAGAACGTCTTCAAAAATAAGCGGGTCATCACGAAACACCATTTTAAATCTGTTTACTTCCGCCACGATAAATGATATAACACCGGTTGTCATAAAACTTATCCATACAGTATTGGTTAAACAATAAACCAGCGCCATTAAGCAGAACAGCGGCAGAACATTAAGCAGAAAAATCCTTAAATCCGCAATAAGTATACCTATAAGCAGCAAATCGCAGGTGATGGTGGTAAGCACCATCATACAAATGCCCAAAAGTATACTGAGAATCATAAGTATGCCTATTGTCTGCGCGCATTTTTTTAGCGGTTGATTGCTTATCGGTATATGATATTTAGTTAAATTTGCTTTTAAATTTATCATATATATCTCCTTAAAACAGGTACAAAAAAACACCCTCTATGTGAATCGAACACATGACTAGCCCTTAGGAGGGGCTTGTTATATCCACTTAACTAAGAGGGCATGCTAAGTATTATAACACAAAACTTCGGCAATGTGAAGAGTTTTTTTGTTTTTTTTACAAATTATTACTCTGTAACCTTTTTAGTACGTTATGCATATAATTAATATGGCATTGATATTGAAAAGGAGGGTTATTATGCCAAACGCCAAAATATCACAAAACAGCGGAACCGGTTACTTAAAAGTAATGGTTACTGCTGCAGATAATGCGTTACCTATCGAGGGGGCAACAGTAACCGTAACTACTGTTACCGGTGGCAATACAACGCTACTTAACAAGCAAACTACAAACCGTTCGGGAGAAACAGAGCGTATAGAACTCCCCGCCCCACCAAAAGAACTTTCGCTAACTCCGGGTAACAGCAATACATATGCAAAATATAATGTGCGTGTAGACTTCCCCGGATATTACACAGTTGAAAATGTTGATGTCCCTGTATTTGACGGGCAGGTTTCCATGCAGCCGACGCAGATGATTCCTCTGCCCTTAAATGAACAGAGTGGCAAAAAAGTAACAGTTTATGAAGACCAGATTGAATTATAGGAGGTGATTATATGGCATTGACACCCGTTATACCGGAAACAATCACAGTCCATCTGGCAGGACCTGACACACCTGCAGAGAATGTAACGGTTTCTTTTCCTGACTACATAAAAAATGTTGCCTCAAGCGAAATTTACCCCACATGGCCCGAGAATGCGCTGAGAGCAAACATATATGCCATCATAACATATGCACTGAACCGTGTATATACAGAGTGGTACCGTTCGCGCGGATACAATTTTGATATAACCAATTCCACCGCTTACGACCAGGCGTTTTCTCCGGGCAGAGATATATTTGAAAATATCAGCCGGATAGTAGATGAGATTTTTAACGACTATGTGCGTATGCAAGGGTCGGTTGAGCCGTACTTTACACAGTTTTGCAACGGCACTACAGTAACATGTCCGGGACTTTCGCAATGGGGTACTGTAACGCTTGCAAATCAGGGGCTTACTCCGTACGATATACTGCGCAACTACTACGGTGACAATATTGAGATAGTACAGAATGCACCCATTGCTGAAATCCAAGAATCGTATCCGGGCACACCACTCAGAGTAGGCGATGTAAATAACGAAGTAAAACTAATTCAGGTACGCCTTAACAGAATTTCAAAAAACTGGCCGCTGATACCTAAAATTAATACTCCTGACGGAACTTTTGACCGTGATACATACAATGCTGTACGAAAGTTTCAGGAGATATTTAATTTAGATTCCGACGGTGTAGTCGGTAAAGCAACATGGTACAGAATTTTATACGTATATAATTCTGTTAAGCGTCTTTCTGAACTCGACTCCGAAGGATTGCAGTTCAGCGAAATCTCGCAGCAGTTCGGAAACGCACTAAGATTAGGCGACAGAGGTTCATATATCGAATATCTGCAATACCTTTTAAGCATTATAGGCGATTTTAACGACAGTATTCCTCCTGTTGAAATAGACGGCATATACGGTTCTGCAACAGAGGCAGCAGTAACTGCATTCCAGCGTGAATACGGCTTAACGCCCGATGGAATTGTTGGCGAGGAGACATGGAACGAATTAATCAATGTGTTTGACGGAATTGTAGACTCTATTCCGCAGGAATATTGGGGCGACAGAGCAGAACCCTACCCCAATATGCGGTTGCTGCTCGGTATGAGTGGTCCGTCTGTAAGCACAATACAAACATATCTTACTACGATTGCAGATGTGTATCCGTCTATTCCCAAAACAAGCGTTACGGGATATTTCGGAGAGCAGACACAAAATGCCGTTGCGGCGTTTCAGCGGTTTATCGGCTTAGACGAAACGGGCATTGTAAATGGACCTACATGGACAGAAGCAGCAAGGTTATATTCTGACATTTTAGACGGGCGTGAAAAAGCAACGGGACAATTCCC
>JAZSLD010000158.1:0-3870 GCA_045535195.1 Clostridia bacterium
GGCGAGGGCATTAACATTCTCGACCTTCTTATGACTTGCGGTCTTATCCCGTCAAAAGGCGAGGGCAGACGTGTTGTTCAGCAGGGCGGCGTAAGCATTGGCAACGAAAAAGTTGCTGCTATCGATCGTATGGTTACTGCGGCAGATTTTACAGACGGCGAAGTTATCATTAAAAAAGGTAAAAAAGTATTCCACAGAGTAGTACTTAAATAATTTGCGCAAACAGCACTTTGCCATAGGCCGTATCAGCCTATGGTGGGGTGCTTTTGAGGTTTTTTAAAGGAGAAGAGAATAAATGAAACTAAAAGATATTATAGATGTTATTGATGCAAAAGTTCTTTGCGGAGAGGATTTGCTTGAAACCGAAGTTTTGTCTGCATATGCCTGCGACCTTATGAGCGATGTGCTGGCGTTTGTTGAAAACCAGTGTATGTTGCTTACGGGTCTGGTAAACCCACAGGTGGTGCGCACTGCCGAAATGATGGATATGAAAGCAATTGTTTTTGTGCGTGGCAAAGAGCCCGATGACGAAGTTCTGCAACTTGCCAAAGATGCAGGCATTGCTGTTATGGCAACTGACCTGCCTATGTATATTTCGTGCGGAAAACTTTATGGTTCAGGACTTAAATGGTAATGGAGGTGTAACCTATGGCGGATAATTCATACAAATTACATTTTGATATTGACGGTGAGGATTTTTCCGTAGCAGGCGAAGCGTCCAGTAACATAAAAAAAGTGCTCGGTAAATTGGGCGTTCCACCTGATGTTGTGCGCAAGGTTGCCGTTGCCACGTACGAGGGCGAGATTAATATGGTAATTCACGCAGACGGCGGCACTATAGATGTAGAGGTTACGCCTGAATGCATCAAAATTCTGTTAAAAGACAGAGGTCCCGGTATTGCAAGCATTGAACAGGCAATGCAGGAGGGGTACTCCACTGCTTCTGACGAGGTGCGTAATCTTGGTTTTGGTGCAGGTATGGGGCTTCCTAATATGCGCAAATACACCGATTATATGAATGTAGACTCTGTTGTTGGTGTGGGTACTACTATCGAGATGCACGTCAATATGAAAAAATAAAACAAGGGGGAAGAATATATGAGCGAGATATTCCATTCAGTTACCCTTGATAAGGATAAATGTCACGGTTGCACAAACTGTATCAAACTTTGCCCTACACAGGCTATCCGTGTGCGTAACGGCAAGGCGAAGATTATAAAAGAACGCTGTATAGACTGCGGCGAGTGCATACGTGTATGTCCGTATCATGCTAAAAAGGCCATAACGGATTCTTTGGGAATCCTTAAAAATTTTAAATATAATATAGCGTTGCCTGCGCCTACGTTTTACGGTCAGTTTGCAAAGGTGAGCAATATAAACGTGCTGCTTAACGCACTTAAAAAAGTTGGTTTTGACGATGTTTTTGAGGTGGCATATGCGGCGCAGATTATCACTAACGAAACACGCAAACTTATGGAAACGGGCGAACTTGAAAAACCTGTTATAAGTTCTGCTTGCCCGACGGTTGTAAAACTTATATGTTCACGCTTTCCAAGCCTTATCAACCATATCCTGCCGGTTATATCGCCTATGAATCTGGCGGCAAGGCTTGCAAGAGAGGTGGCAAAAGAACATACCGGTTTAAGCGATGCCCAAATAGGTGTGTTTTTCATAACTCCGTGCGCTGCCAAGGCAACTTGTGCGCACATTCCGATCGGCGCAGCAAAAACGTATATCAACGGAACATTTTCTATCAAAGATATGTACCTTAAAGTGTTGCCGCATTTAAGCAACAAAGAAAGTCTTGGCGAACTTGCAAAGGCAGACTTTAACGGCGTATGCTGGGCGGTCAGCGGCGGCGAGGCTTCCGGTCTTGCTACTGAGAATTATATTGCGGTTGACGGCATACATAATGTAATAGAGGTTATGGAGGCTATTGAAGACGGCAAGATGAACGATATTGATTTCGTTGAGGGCGTTGCGTGTGTTGGCGGTTGTGTTGGCGGACCACTTAATGTTGAAAACAATTTTGTTGCCAAAAGCCGCATTAAAAAACTGCGTGCATCGATAGATAAAAAAGCTGTTATCCCCGATAGCGTGGACGTTATGTGGGATATACCCGTTGTGCAAAATACCGCTATGAATTTAGATGATGATATAATTATTGCTATGCAGAAGATGGAGCAGATGTATAAGATTTACGACGAACTTCCAAAACTCGACTGCGGCTCATGTGGCTCACCGTCGTGCAAAACTCTTTCTGAAGATATTGTACGAGGTTTTGCTAAAGAAACTGACTGCATATTCAAATTAAGGGAAAAAATAGCCGAACTTGCACAGGAAATGATGAATATAGATAAGCATTGATAGTAATAGGAGAGATACGAATGACACTGAATGATATTATAAAAGACACTTCGGCAGAGGTTTTAACAAATGCCGATATCAGTACAAAAGATGCAACCGGTTGCTATGTATGCGACCTTTTAAGCCTTGCTATGTCTAAAGTTCAGGCGGGCGACGTATGGATTACTGTTCAGGCTAATGTAAACATTGCCGCCGTTGCCGTGCTTACCGAGGCTGCCTGCGTGCTTCTTGCAGAGGGTATGCATATTGAGGAAAGTGTAATTGACAAAGCCAACAGCGAGGGTGTGGCAATATTGCGCACGCAGATGAGCGCATTTGACGCCGCTGTTGCAATAGGAAAGTTATTATGAAAATAGCGTATGACTTACATATTCATACTGCTCTTTCTCCGTGCGGCGATGACGATATGACACCCAACAACATTGTTAATATGGCAGTTTTAAAGGGGCTTGATGTTATAGCTATCACCGACCACAACACCTGCCGCAATGCCGCTGCGTGTATGAAATGCGCAGAGGGCACAGACCTGCTTGTTTTGCCCGGTATGGAGGTTGAAAGTGCAGAGGAGTGCCATATAGTGTGCATATTTCCAACACTTGATGCGGCACTTAAAATGGAAGAGCAGGTTAAAGCGCATCTGCCCAAAATTAAAAACCGTCCTGATATATTCGGTCATCAGGCAGTTATGGACGACAACGACAATATAGTAGAGTACGAAGAAAATCTGCTCGTTACCGCTACGTCGCTTTCGGTTGACAAAGTGGCGGAACTTGCTTTTGCGTTTGGCGGTGTAGCAATCCCTGCGCATATAGATAAATCTGCATACAGCGTTATATCCAACCTCGGTTTTATAGATGACAGTTGGGGATTTAAAACTGTAGAGGTAAAAGACCTTTCCAAAGCAGACGCTATGTACGAGGACAAAGGTCTTGCCAGATTTGCCATAATTCACTCGTCTGATGCACATTATCTTTGGGATATATCGGAAAAAGAACATTTTTTAGAGGTTGAAACTTTAAATGCTGAGGTAATAATTAACATTCTTAGGCAGTAATTTTGTGTATTATGTATAATAATTAATTTAAGCGGTGAAAAATTAAAAAATTAGTGGAAATACCGCGAAAATTGTGTTATAATTAATGTGTTTGTAATATTGTTAAAAAAGTAACAATCAAAATAAATTAGGAGGATGACAAATGAGCGAAAAAGCAACTCCTGCTTTCGTTATGACAAAAGAGCAGGAAGAAAAGGTACAGCAGGTCATTGCAAAGTACAAGGATACTGACGGCGCATTGATACCTGTTCTCCACGAGGTGCAGGAAATTATAGGTTATCTGCCCCTAGAGGTTCAGAAGGTTATTTCAGATGGTATCGGAGTTCCCGTATCAGAGATTTACGGTGTAGTTACTTTCTACACACAGTTCTCTATCAATCCCAAGGGTAAGTACAAGATTGGTGTTTGCCTGGGTACTGCATGTTATGTTAAAGGCTCCGGTGATATTC
>JAZSLD010000199.1:0-5925 GCA_045535195.1 Clostridia bacterium
CCTCGTACTCTTCCGTTAAGCCTTTGCCCTTACGCACCATCTCCATTATTTTAAATGAAGATTTTGGCGCAACGCCTTTTTGGATAAGGTATAGCATAATATCGTCACGGGTACAGATAGCCTCTTTAAGCGTAACCGTACCTGCACGTACCAGATCCTGCGCATTGTTTGTTCATACGTTTGTACCGTGCGAAAGACCTGAAATCCGCACCAACTCCGAAAACGTAGTCGGCTCGGTTTCCACAAGCATCTGGCGTACAAAGTGCGTGCCGAACTCAGGCACGGCGTATGTGCCGACTTTACTGTTGATGTCTTCGGGCGTAACGCCGAGCGCATCTGTAGATTTAAAAAGGCTCATAGTTTCGGGGTCGCCCGCAGGGATAGTTTTTGCGTCGATGCCCGTAAGGTCCTCAAGCATACGGATAACCGTCGGGTCGTCGTGACCGAGCAGGTCGAGTTTTAAAAGTTTACCCGAAATTGAGTGGTAGTCGAAGTGCGTTGTTATAACGCCGCTGTCGGCTTTGTCGGCAGGGTACTGGATAGGCGTAAACTCGTGTACATTACGTGTGCGTGGTACTATCATCAGTCCGCCTGCGTGCTGACCCGTGGTGTTTTTAACACCCGTACAGCCACGCACAAGACGGGCAATCTCTGCTTTGGTAACGTGCTGACCTCGTTCTTCAAAATATTTTTTAACGTAGCCGAAAGCAGTTTTGTCCGCAACCGTACCGATAGTACCTGCGCGGAAAACAAAGCCTTCGCCGAAGATTTCTTCTGTGTATTTATGGATTTTACTTTGATACTCGCCCGAGAAGTTAAGGTCGATATCAGGCTCTTTACCGCCGCCGAATCCGAGGAATGTTTCAAACGGAATATCGTGGCCGTCGTTTTTCATAACAGTTCCGCATTCGGGGCAGACCTTGTCTTTAAGGTCAAAGCCCGAGCCGATAGAGCCGTCGGTTATGAACTCAGAGTGCTTGCACTTGGGACATACGTGGTGCGGCGGCAGAGAGTTAACCTCTGTAATGCCCGAGAAAAACGCAACCAGCGATGAGCCAACCGATCCTCGTGAGCCAACCAGATAGCCGTCGGAATTAGATTTTTTAACGAGTTTCTGCGCAATGATATACATAACGCTGTAGCCGTTATCGATAATTGAAGAAAGTTCTACGTCAATTCGCTCTTTAACTATATCGGGCAGAGGGTCGCCGTAGATGGATTTTGCCTTTTCGTAAGTCATCTGGCGCAGTTCGTCGTCAGAGCCGTCTATAATAGGCGGTGCAGTTTCTGTTGGTATGGGCAGAATGTACTCTACCATATCCGCTATCTTTGCAGGGTTATCTATAACGAGTTCGTGTGCAAGTTCGTCGCCCAAATAGTCAAACTCTGCAAGCATCTCATCGGTTGTACGCAAATAAAGCGGCGCCTGGTCGTCTGCATCTTTAAAGCCTTTGCCTGCCATAAGTATACGGCGGTACACCTCGTCTTCAGGATTTAAAAAGTGCACGTCGCCTGCGGCAACTATAAGTTTGCCGTTCTCTTTTGCGAGGTCTATGATTTTTTTGTTTATATATTTTAAATCCTCGTCACTTGAAACAGAACCGTTTGCAACCATAAACTTGTTGTTGCCGAGCGGCTGAATTTCAAGGTAATCGTAAAATCTTACAATATCTGCAATCTTTTCTTTGTCGTCACCCGACGACTCCAGCACGGCACGGTACAGTTCGCCCGCCTCGCACGCAGAGCCTATAAGCAGACCATCTCTGTGCTTTTCGATTAAACTTTTGGGCATAATCGGGTGCTTGTAAAAATGGTCCATACACGATTTAGATATAAGTTGATACAGATTGTAAAGTCCCTTGTAGTCGCGCACAAGTATTGTTGCGTGGTGCGACTTACGTGATTTTAATTCTGTTTCGCCTGCGAGTGCAGAGTTGGTCTGGGCAACTGATGTTATGCCTTTTTCGGCAAGCAATTCCATCAGTTTTATAAACACCTCTGCCGTTGCGGCGGCGTCGTCACAAGCACGGTGATGGTTTTCCAGTTTAACATTAAAATGTTTTGTAAGTGTGTTTAGTTTATGGTTTTTAAGTTCTTTTACAAGTGTACGTGAAAGTTCCAATGTGTCTATATACGCATTGTTGAAGTTAAGATTATACTTTTTAGCGGCGGCTTTGATAAACGACGTATCAAAATTTGCATTATGCGCAACAAGTACGCTGCCTTTGGCAAATTCTAAAAAATCTGCTACGGCTTTGTCTGCTTTAGGTGCGTCGGCAACCATTTCGTCTGTAATGCCCGTTAAGTGGACAATGTTTTCAGGGATAGGTCTTTCGGGGTTTACAAATGTGTTGAACACTTCGCACACCTTACCGCCCGAAACTTTAACAGCACCGATTTCCGTTAAACCGTCGTTTGCGGGGCGCAGTCCCGTGGTTTCTATATCAAACACTACGAAGTCGCCGTCGTATGTCATATCCGTTTCACCAAAGGTTATTGGTACAGAGTCGTTTACAATATATGCCTCTACTCCGTATATAACCTTGATTTTGTGGTTGATTGTGCCGTCACGCTCAAAACTTACGGCGGTGTCCATAGCCTCGGGGAATGCCTGAATGTTGCCGTGGTCTGTAACGGCAATGGCCTTGTGCCCCCAACGTATAGCGGTGCTTATAAGGTCTTTTGCGTTTGACACGCCGTCCATAGTAGACATTTTTGTGTGCATATGCAATTCTATGCGCTTTTCTTCTGCGTTATCTTCACGCATAACTTTTTTTGCTTTTTCAATATCGTATGCCCTTAAAACATTCTCGTTTGCGTATGTGTCGTATTGTATCTGACCACGGATTTTAAGGTACGCATTTTTCTTTATTCCCGCTTTTACGGCAGGAAGGAATTTTTTATCAACAAAGAATTTTACCGAGTAGGCAGAGGAATTATCGCCGATAAAGAATGTATAAAGGGTGCTGCCTTTAGACATTTCGCGTGAGTCAATTTCAAAAATCTCGCCGCAAACGGTAACAACCCCCATATCCTCTCGGATATCTTTAATCGGTATGGGCGCATCTTTTATGGGTTTGCCAAGTATTGGTGCGTCCTCCTGCACGGGCGCTTGTTCTTCTTTTACTTCTTCGGGCGCTTCTATAACGGGCAGACTTTCCAATGCTTCTTGCTGCATCTGCTCGAACTGTTCCTCAGAAAAAACGTCTATAAGTTCTACTTTTACATTTTCGCCAAGTTGAGAAAGTATAAGTTTTTCTATAAGCCTGTCGCAACCGCTTTCGGCTAAAAGCGCTGTTCCGTAATGGCAGGTTATTTTAAGAACGCCGTTTTCGTATTCACACTCGCTGTCTGTAAAAAGGCTCGATACGCCCTTTACCATTGCGTTTACATAAAATATAAGGTTGCTCCAGTATCGGTTAAGGTCAATGCTTGCAAGTGAAAGACCGTTGTATTTAACACGTATTATAAGGCTTACCAGATTGCACTCACGCATGGCGGTTTCTTTAAAATCCTCTATCACCTCATACGGCAGCAGTTTTTCTGCATACAGCGTAAGTTCTAAAGTGCGGTCTGTTGCGCTTGCTTTTACATTATAAACACGCGCGCCCGAGATTTCCTCAGGCACGTCAACCGTGGCAAACAATTCGTCTATAGTTATCGGGGTGGGTGACATTGTATATTAATCCTCTCTTACATACTCTCTATTTCTTTAACCAGTTCGCCGAAAAGTTCGTTTTCGGCAACCTTGCGTATAATTTCGCCTTTTTTAAATATTAAACCTTCGCCCTTGCCGCCGGCTATGCCGATGTCGGCTTCTTTAGCCTCGCCGGGGCCGTTTACTGCGCAGCCCATTACGGCAACGGTTATAGGCTTGTCGATGGTAAGCAGATACTCCTCTACCTTTTTTGCAAGCGGAATAAGGTCTATGTTAGTTCTGCCGCACGTGGGGCACGAAACAAGTTTTGCGCCTTTGTCGGTTAAGTTAAGTGCTTTTAAAATCTCACGTGCAACGATTATCTCTTTAATAGGCTCGTCTGTTAAAGACACCCTGAACGTATCGCCTATGCCGTCGGCAAGCAGCGAGCCTATGCCGATTGCCGACTTAACCGTTCCACCAAGATACGTGCCTGCCTCGGTAACGCCAAGGTGCAGGGGATAGTCGTATTTTGCAGCCAACATTCTGTAAGCGTCGATGGTGGTTTTTACGTTCGACGCTTTAAGTGATACCAAAATATCGTCAAAGCCGTATTTGGTAAGCAAACCTATGTGCTGCTCGGCACTTTCAACCAATGCCGCTGCAGTTGGTGAGCCGTGCTTTGCAAGAATGTTTTTTTCAACCGAGCCGCTGTTTACACCTATGCGTATCGGCACACCTGCCGCTTTTGCAGCCTCGGCAACGGCTTTAACGCCCTCTTCCGAGCCTATATTGCCGGGGTTTATGCGGATTTTGTCTACACCGCTTTCAATAGAGGCAAGCGCCAGTTTGTAGTCAAAATGAATATCCGCCACAAGCGGGATTGATATGCGTTTTTTAATATCTGCAAGCGCTTTGGCACTTTCCATATCAGGAACGGCACAGCGCACAATATCGCACCCGGCATTCGCTAAAGCGTTAATCTGCTCTGCCGTGGCTTTTACATCTGCTGTTTTTGTATTGGTCATGGACTGTATCGCAATAGGTGCTCCGCCACCTACGGGGACGTTGCCTATGTATATGCGCTTGCTCATTAAAATCATTCCTTTTTAATAATTGGTGAGAAAACCCCACTATTTCAATTTTATCATAACCTAAAAAATTTTACAAGATTTTTTGGTGTTTAAAAACACCGACATATGCCAAAAAACGGCAGTTTTATCCAATTTCGTGAATTCACATAAAAACACGGCACGTTTTTTAGCAAAACAGACAAAATTTATTTTGCCTATTGCACTTTATACAGTAATGTTGTATAATACAAATACAAAGATAAGTAATATTTTAAATATTATCGATTACAGCATTTTTAAGGAGGAGAGTCCAATGGTTAAGTTAATCGTAGGTAAAAAAGGTAGCGGAAAAACCAAAGCAATGCTTGACAGCGTTAATAACGCAGTTGATATAGAGCATGGTAATGTAGTATTCATTGCCAGAGAGAACAGACATATGTTCGATGTTAAAAACGGTGTGCGTTTAGTGGACGTAGCCGAGGGCGGTATGGGAAACTTCGACGAATTCAGAGGTTTTATCAAAGGCATTATGTCACAGAATTATGATATTACCCATATTTACATAGATTCTATGCTTAAAATTGTGGATGGCGACGATGCCGGTTTAGCTGGTTTTGTTGAAACTCTTGATAATATCTGCAAAGACAATGATATTAAATTTACTATCTCTATCAGTGCAGACAAAGCAGACCTGCCCGAAAAAATTTATACATATATAGATTAAATCGCTTTATAAATAATAAAAGGCAACGCATTTTGAGTGCGTTGCCTTTTTGAATTGTCAGTTCATTATCAAATCAAGTTTTTCTTTATACATTGCAATTTCTTTTTCTTTACCGCTGGATTTTTCAAGTCCGGCGATTATTTTTTCTATCACATTTTTATGAAACGCTATATAGTCTGCGTAGTTTTTGTCGTCTGCATCTATTTTGCCGACCAGTATATCTTTGGCAGAGTATGTGCATTTACCTTTTTTTACGCAGAGTATATTATAAAACTTGGCATCTTCACGTGCAAGTTTTTCCTCAAAAATATCGTACCCGTTTTCACAAAGGTATTCTCGCAGTTCTGCCGCAGCGACCATAGGCTGCAGAATTAAAACGGTGCTATCGCCGATTTTGTCTGCGCCGTTTATTAAAATGTCACGTATCAAAAATCCGCCCATACCTGCTATAACTATGGTGTCTGCCTCGTTTGGCAAAAGCGCCTCAAGCC
>JAZSLD010000110.1:0-1893 GCA_045535195.1 Clostridia bacterium
CGAACCATGTGCATGGCCATGTATAGTCAGTTCTCTTCCATAATTTATCGGAAACTTCATCAGGTAGACCGATTGTCCAGCCCTCTGCAATCTGCAGAACAGGGCCTAAGCCTTTAACAAGGTTAAGTCTTATCATAGTAGCAGGCATTTGGGCTCTTGTTAAGAATCTTGAAGAGAAGCCGCCGCCTCTGAAATAACCGAGGTCAGCCATATTCCATGTGGTTGCTTTCATAACAGTATCACAATCTTCTTCTGTCATTTCAAACCACTGTTTCATAACGCCGTTACCGTTTTCGTCTTTAACTTCGCCACAAGCGTCTAAGCAGCACGCACCTGAGTTTATAAGATGTATAAATCCGTCAGCCTCTTTTGCTTTGCCTTCAATTTCGTAACCGGTTGCTCTTTTAACAGCATCGCCACTCCAGTATGTTCTTACATCTGCAAACATCTGCGGTCTGTTTGTGAGCAGTTTGCCAAACAGCATACCTATGCCGTTTAAAACGTCATTTTCAGTAGCGAGTATGTAGGGCTCTCTTGCGCCGTTCCAGTCGAAAGATGTGTTAAGCATTGCCTCGGGGAAGTCGCAGTTGGGATAGAAGTCTGTCCACTGTCTCTGTCCCTGGAAACCTGCAGCGATTGCGTTGTGGCCAACCATTTCTTCTTCGCAGCCTTCAGGCAGATTGGGGTTGCCGTTCATAAGGTCTTTGATGATGCACATCATCTTAACAACAAATTCAAACTGTTCTTCTTTCTTCTCTGCACTAATCTGCAATTCTTCAGGGTTTTTATCAAAGCCCATAATGCATTTTTCTTTTGCCCATTTAAGTGCTTTCTGATATTCTGCCTCATCATAGATGCCCTCTGTCATTCGTCTGATGAGTTCAACCTCGTCAACAGACTCAACTCTCATACCGAGGTATTCTTCGATAAAGTTTACGTCTATTATAGAGCCGCCGATACCCATACAGATTGAACCAATCTGCAGGTAAGATTTGCCCCTCATAGTAGCGGCTGCAATTGCTGCACGACCGAATCTTAAAAGTTTTTCTTCAATATCAGCAGGGATTTTATCAGACTCGTCCATATTCTGAACATCATGACCGTAAATGCCGAATGCTGGCAGGCCTTTCTGTGCGTGTGACGCCAAAACTGCCGCAAGGTAAACAGCACCGGGACGCTCTGTTCCGTTAAAGCCCCATACAGCCTTGATAGTGTTTTTATCCATATCCATGGTTTCAGAGCCGTAGCACCAGCATGGTGTAACTGTTAATGTGATGTCAACGCCCTCTTTTTTAAATTTATCAGCGCAGGCTGCAGCCTCTGCAACTCTGCCGATTGTGGTGTCGGCAATAACAACCTTTACAGGTTCGCCGTTTGAATATTTAAGGTTTTCTTCAAACAGTTTTTTTGCCGCTTTTGCCATATTCATTGTCTGGTCTTCCAAAGATTCTCTAACCTTTAAAACACCTCTTCTGCCGTCAATAGTAGGTCTTATGCCGATTACGGGATAAGAACCGATTAATCTGCTTTCTGCCATTTTATATACCTCCCAGTATAATTAATAATTATGTATAATATCATTATACACTTGAATTTTATGTATTACTTGTATTATAATAGATAAAAGTATAATAATATTCAGGTTTTGGAGGTGAGGGCTTTGATCTATAATGAATTACAACAAAGAGGTACAGACGAGCTCCCCATGGAGCTTTATGAGATAGATGTAAACCACCCGAGGTATGAAATGGCATATCACTGGCACAGTGAGTTTGAAATCATAAGAATTATCAGCGGAACACTTAAAATCCGTCTTAACCGCCGTGAGTTTGACGCAAAGGCGGGCGATGTTGTTTTTGTAAAGTCGGAGGCCAAGCGGTCTTAGGAAGACAA
>JAZSLD010000238.1:0-1936 GCA_045535195.1 Clostridia bacterium
CTATAACGAGAGAAAGACTCATAAGAGGTATCCAATAATTTTTCATGATTGATTTTACAGAAATTTGCTCTTTGCGTATAACAATAATTGCGCCGTAGATTAAAGTCATAAAAAACATAAACCAGAATTGCAGTTGAGCAGATTCCATATGTTGCATATGTGCTTTGTCCATAGTACCTGAAACAGCATTTTAAAAGCAGTTCAGCAATGCCGCTGTAAGAATAGGCAAAGTCATTCCTTTTGAAGAAGTATTCTTTTTGAGGTTAACCAATACCAAGCCGATTATCACCAAAATTACGCCCGCTGCTTTTTGAAGAGTAAAATCCTCGCCAAGTACCATAACTCCTAATAGTGTTGAAAATATCATTCGTGACATATCCATAATGCCGTATATGCTGACGGATATATTTTTAAGAGCAGCAAATGCAAACAACCATGCTGTGCATACAACAGCGGCTTTTAAAAAAGTATAGAATATGTATATCGGTTGGAGCGAGAATGCGGTTTTGGAAAAAGGCAATGTAAGAATTAAGCCTATCAGCGTGTAGAAAAACAGTATTTCGGTAGAACTGCTTTTCGTTAACGCGGCTTTTTTCATACCCTCGCGGGTGCCTTTTAAAAAACTGTATATAAAAACAAATACTATCCATAAATTTTCCATAACCATTACCTCTGCCGTTTTCTTTCAACTTCAACTTGAATATTGTACTATTATTTCTGTTAAAAATCAAGGTGCGATTTTTAATTAATTGACAAAACACGACACCAACTTTATAATTAAAATGATATTAACTGAAAAGAGGTGCTGATATGGATTTTAAAAATCCTAAACTTTTTAATGTTTATAAAATTTTGATTATGATTCTTGCGTCGCTGGTATTACTTTTTGTATTGGCTGTATGTATAATAATGATTTCGTTTTATAATGTTCATGCTAATTTTTATAACACAATGCTGTTGATTGCATTTTTTATTATTATCACTTTTTTAGGATGTTCATTATGGAATGTTATTAAAAAGAAATTTGTGTATATACCATTATACGTTTTGGTGGCTTTGTGGTTAATTGTAATCACGTCCTTTACTGCATATTACAATTATTATGATTCTATACCCACTGTAGGTGAAAGTGATAATCTGCTTTGGGATTATTCACCTTTTTCAAAGCACGGAAAAGTAGCAACTTTGGATGAAGAATCTACACTTAAATTAACCGATAATATACCGCGTCTTGATGGTGCAACTGCTTTGTATCCGATATATTCTTCGTTTGTGAGGGCAGTTTATCCAGCGCCCACAGATGATGCAAAGCCTACGGGTGACTATATAAGATGTTCCACAACTGCCGGAGCGTACAAAAATATTGTTGACGGAAACGCAGATATAATATTTGTTGGTGCGCCTTCTAAAGAACAGGAAGATTATGCTGCCCAAAAAGATGTAAAACTTATATATACACCTATCGGTAAAGAAGCGTGTGTTTTCTTTGTGAACAGCGAAAACCCAATTTCAAATATCACAGTTGAACAAATTCAAGATATATATTCAGGAAAAATTACAGATTGGTCGACTCTTGGAGTAAATGGGTTTGGGGAGATACGTGCATTTCAACGTGAAGATGGAAGCGGAAGTCAAAGTGCACTTGTCCGACTTATGGAAGGTGCTGAACTTATTACTCCGCCAAAAGAAGATGTAATAGCAGGCATGGGCGGTATAATAACAAAAACGGCGGATTACAAAAACTATAAAAATGCTTTGGGATATTCTTTCAGGTTTTATTCAACCGAAATGGTTAAAAACAAACAGATAAAACTACTGAGTATTGATGGGATTGAGCCTACGCTTAAAAATATAGAAAACGGCACATATCCGGTTGCATCGCATTTTTATGCGGTAACCCGTGCCGAAAGAGATAGCAATACGGAAAAACTTATCA
>JAZSLD010000064.1:0-3073 GCA_045535195.1 Clostridia bacterium
CATATTAAACGTCTGCGCGAAAAACTTGAGCAGTACTCTGACCAATGGCAACTTAAAACAGTGTGGGGCGTAGGATATAAATTTGAAATAAGCAAATAATGAATGAGAGGTGATAATAATGAAAAGGAGTATATTAAAAAGTCTTATTTTAGGTGGGCTGTGTGTTGTTATGCTTTCTTTCATTATTGCCGGTTCGTTCTTTTTCAGTTTGCTTACAGACAGCGCCATAGACGAAAAAATAGAAGCATTAAAACAGAATGTTCCTAAAATAAGCGAACTTTCGTCTATTGCAATATCATCTGATTCTACGCCGATAATGAGTATATACCGTTCGGTTATAGACTCAATCACAGCAAATACCGAGGCATCTATAATAGTTTTTGATAAAAGCGCAACTATAGTAACTGTGTCGGGGCTTAACAAATCAACCTATGTGGGTGCACCGATGAACGAGAACCTTGCAAAACCCATATTAAAAGGTGAGGAATACCATAAAACAGGATTGCTCGACGATTTTTTCAATGAGCCTACTTTAACTGTGGGTTCGCCGATGTATAATAATGGCGAAATTTTTGGCGGAGTGGTTTTTAATATGCCTATTCCCGAAATACGCAGTATGAACTGGCGGATTTTTAAAAACTTTGTTTCGATGTCGCTGATTGCACTGTGTTTTTCTGTTATTCTTTATTACTTTATTTCAAAGCGAATTACAAAACCTATTAAGAATATGAACGACGCCGTTACAGAGTTTGCCAAGGGCAACTTTGAAAGACGTGTAGAATATAAAGGCGAGGACGAGATAGGCGAACTTGCCACTAATTTTAATGCTATGGCAACCAGTTTAGAAAATCTGGAGAATATGCGCAGTACTTTCGTTGCGAATGTTTCTCACGAACTGCGAACACCTATGACTACCATATCAGGCTTTATAGAGGGCATTTTAGACGGCACTATCTCAAAAGACGAGCAGGATAAATACCTTAAAATTGCACTTGATGAAACAAAACGTCTGTCGCGCCTTGTAAATGACCTTTTAAGCATTTCCAAAATGGAAAACGGCGAATTTCAACTAAACAAAAGCACGTTTAATATAAACGAACTTGTGGCGCAGTCGCTTTTTAAATTCGAGTCAAACATTAACGATAAAAATATAGAGGTTGAATTAAACCTTGCTGATGACGTTTCAGATGTATATGCAGACAGCGATGCAATTACGCAGGTTGTAACGAACCTTTTGCATAATGCAGTTAAATTTACTCCCACAGACGGCAACATATGGATAAGAACGTGGCTAACCGGTAAAAAAGCATATGTTGAAATTAAAAATTCAGGTCGCGGAATAGAGCCTGAAAAACTTAAATTTATTTTTGACAGATTTTATAAAACGGATGATTCGCGCAGCAACGATAAAAACGGTGTGGGGCTTGGGCTTTTTATCGTAAAAAATCTGCTTAATCATCATGGCGAAAAAATATGGGTTGACAGCGAAGCTGACAAATATACAAAGTTTGTATTTTCGCTTACTGTGGTGTGATGTTTACAAAATATTAATAATTTATATGTTTTATATTAAAAATTTTAATTTATTATATAAGTGTAAGGTGAATTAACAGGAGGGATTATTTATGGATAATTATCAGTGGCATAATGATGATTTTCAAACAAATACCACTCACGGCTCTTATAACGAATTTACTTATGAGCCTGCCGACAGTAATAAAAAAATACGTTCAAAAAAAAGATTTGGCAATCTTTCCAAAAAGACTGTTAAGTTGCCTGTTGCAATTTTATCTGTAGTTCTGGCAGTTGCAGTAACCATTTCGGGTTATGCACTTATATCGCCTATGGTAAAGGATGATTCCATAACATTGCAGCAACTTCAGGGCAAGGTTGAAACCCCCGAAACATCAACTGCCGATGAGGCGGCACACGGCATTATCTCATCAGGTAACAGAAAAGTGCTTACTATTCCTGAAATTGCAAAAAAAGTAGGTCCTGCCGTTGTAGGTGTTGTAAATAAAGTGGCATATAATAATATGCAACGCTATGGCATTTACGGGCTTATTCCCGATGAATATTATCAAAATGGTGAAACTGTTGAATCCGGCAGCGGTTCAGGCGTTATTATAAGCGAAGACGGCTATGTAGTAACCAATTACCACGTTATAGAAGGTGCCAGCGAGATTTACGTTATTACCAACACAGGTGACGAGTATAAGGCAACACTTAAAGGCTCTGATTCAAGAACTGACCTTGCTGTTTTAAAGATTGAGGGCACTTTCCCTTATGCAACGCTCGGCAGCAGTTCAGAACTTGAAGTCGGTGAACTTGCCGTTGCTATAGGTAATCCGCTTGGTCAGGAATTTGCAGGTACTGTTACCGACGGTATCATAAGCGCGCTAAATCGTTCTGTAACGGTTGATAATAAGCAGTTGACTCTATTGCAGACAAACGCTGCAATTAACCCCGGTAATTCAGGCGGTCCGCTTGTTAATCAGTATGGCGAAGTTATAGGTATCAATACCGCTAAAATTTCGTCCGACCAACTTGAGGGTTTAGGTTTTGCAATTCCTATAGACGAAGCAAAACCCATTATTGACGACCTTCTCCAGAGTGGTTATGTAAGGGGACGCCCCGTTATAGGCATCGGCGGCAGAAATATTACCGATCAAATGGCAAAAGCCTATAATATGAAAGTGGGTATATATGTATCCAGCATGAGCCCCAATTCACCCGCATATATGTCGGGAGTGCAGATTGGCGATATAATTGTAGAGGCAGACGGCAAAAAAGTTGAAACCGTAGACGAACTCAACGAACTTAAAAACAAGCACGCTGTAGGTGACAGATTTGACCTTAAAGTTTATCGCAACGGCGCATATAAAACTCTTACGCTTATACTGGGAGAAGAAATCCCTGAATAATACCATCTAAAAAACACGCATATATGCGTGTTTTTTTGCTTGCTTTTCGGCGTTGTATGTGTTATACTTTAGAAAAATATAAACTCACACAGAGTGTCGGCGGTACTGCTTTGGGTGCCGTTGGTGAAAAGGGAACACGGTTAGAATCC
>JAZSLD010000157.1:0-6216 GCA_045535195.1 Clostridia bacterium
GCTCGGTGATGTTATGAAAGAGTCTGCCGTGGCGGCCATCAGTTTTATCCGTTCAAGAACGGACGAACTTAACATCAATCCTGATTTTTACAAAACTACAGATATACATATCCATGTGCCCGAGGGTGCTACGCCCAAAGACGGTCCGTCTGCAGGCATTACCATGGCAACGGCAGTTATTTCAGCGCTTACCAAAACCGGCGTGCGTGCTGATGTTGCCATGACGGGCGAAATTACCTTGCGTGGCAGAGTGCTGCCTATCGGCGGACTGCGTGAAAAATCGCTTGCCGCATACAGAGCAGGCGCAACTACAGTTATTATCCCCAAGGCAAATGTAGCCGATTTAGACGATGTTCCGTCAGAAGTGCGCGAAAAGATAAACTTTGTGCCCGTAGAGCATATGGACGAGGTATTGAAAATCGCTTTTGAGAAAGGTATGGAAAAATGAACATACACAACGTAAACTTTTTAATATCGGCAGTAAACCCCAAGCAGTACCCTGCGGCAAACGTACCCGAACTTGCATTTGCAGGGCGCTCCAACGTTGGTAAATCTTCGCTTATAAACAAACTTTTAAACCGCAAAAATCTTGCCCGTGTAAGCCAAAAACCCGGTAAAACCGCAACTATCAATTTTTTTGATATTGACGGCGCAATAAATTTTGTTGACCTGCCCGGTTACGGCTTTGCAAGAGTTTCTAAGGAAGAGAAGAAAAAGTGGGGCAATATTATAGAAACCTACCTTAATTCAAGAGAAAACCTATCTCAGGTAATTCTTTTAGTAGACAGCCGCCATACCCCTACCGAGGACGACCGCACCATGATGGGCTTTATACGTGCCGTGTGTGACCGTGCGGTGGTTATCGCTACAAAGTGCGATAAACTCAAAAAAAGCGAAATAGAGCCAAAAATGTACGACATTATAAAAACGCTGCGTTTAGAGGGCGATGACATCATCATACCGTTTTCAACAGTAAACGGTATGGGCGTAGAGGAATTCTGGAGTTATGTGACCGAGGTAATAGGAGTAGAATAAATGGGCAATCTTTTAACAGGACTTAACGATATGCAGAAAAAAGCAGTAACCACAACCGAGGGTGCTGTTTTGGTTATAGCGGGTGCGGGCAGCGGTAAAACTACCGTCATCACACGCAGAATAGGCTATATTATAGAGCAGGGGCTTGCACAGCCGTGGCAGATTTTGGCGATTACATTTACAAACAAAGCCGCCGCAGAGATGCTTGAACGCGTGGGCAAACTTTTCCCCGAGGCGGCAGGCGATATGTGGGTTAAAACATTCCATTCCACGTGTTTGCGTATGCTCCGCCGTGATATCGATAAAATCGGCTACAGTTCAAATTTTAATATATACGATACCGCCGACCAGAAAAGGCTGGTTAAAGAGTGCATTGCATCGTGCGGATTCAGCGAAGAAAACTACCCCGTTAAATCTGTTATGAACGCTATCAGCAGCGCAAAGAACAGAAGCCTTAGCGCAGACGGCTTTGCCGCAGAAAACGCTGGCGATTTCCGTGGCTCAAACTATGCAAAAATGTACCAGTTGTACGAAAAGCGGTTAAAAGAAAATAATGCGCTCGATTTTGACGACCTGCTTTTAAAAACTGTTGAACTTTTTGAAAAACACCCCGATGTGCTGGAATATTATCAGCGCAAGTTTAAATACATCATGGTAGACGAGTATCAGGATACCAACCACGTTCAGTATAAACTGGTTGCGATGCTTGCCGCCAAAAGTAAAAACTTATGTGTTGTAGGTGACGACGACCAGAGTATTTACAAATTCCGTGGCGCAGATATAAGCAATATACTCGATTTTGAAAGCCAGTTCAAAGACGCAGTTAATATAAAACTTGAGCAGAACTATCGCTCAACACAAAATATCTTAACCGCCGCCAACGAGGTTATTTGCCACAACTACGGCAGAAAAGGTAAAAACCTATGGACAGACAGTGGTGAGGGCGAAAAAATCACACTTAAAGCCGCCACTAACCAGATAGACGAGGCAATGTATATCGGTGGCGAGATTGAAAAACTCGTTAAAAGCGGCGAGTACGCTTATAGCGATTGCGCCGTGCTTTACCGCACCAATGCGCAGACACGTTCTTTTGAAGAAAACTTTACCTGCCCGTACAGAATTTTGTCGGGACTTCGTTTCTACGACCGCAAGGAAATTAAAGATATACTATCGTACATACGTGTGCTGTTTAACCCTAGCGATGACGTAAACCTATCTCGCATTATAAACACACCTAAGCGAGGCATCGGCGACACCACCATAAGCAAGATTTCTGCCATGGCACAGAGCGTAGGCAAAAGTATGTTTGATATTTTAACCGACCCGCTGTATTTAGAGCCACTTGGACGTGCCAGATTAAAGTTAGAGGAATTTGCCGCAATGATACTTGACCTGCGTGCAATGGTAGACAAAGTACCCCTTACAGAACTTTTTGACGCTATATACGAAAAGTCGGGATATATGGAGTCGCTCCTTGCAGAAAAAACTGCCGAAGCCATGGGCAGAATTGAGAACTTAGACGAGTTCAAATCCAAAGCAGCAGAGTATGAGGCTAATGTAGAAAATCCCACTTTTGAGGGCTTTTTAGATAATATCTCACTCGTTTCAGATGTAGATAACTACGACGAAGAACAAAACGCAGTTGTTATGATGACGCTACATAGCGCAAAGGGGTTAGAGTTTCCCGTAGTATTTATATGCGGTATGGAAACAGGGCTTTTCCCCGGAATGATGGCAGAGATGAACGACGAGGAAATGGAAGAAGAACGCCGCCTTTGCTATGTGGGCATCACCCGTGCAAAGAAAAAACTCTACCTTACCTACGCTCAGCAGCGTATGATGTACGGCAAAACCGAAAGCCGCCTGCCAAGTAAATTTATTGGCGAAATACCTGCAACCCTTATTTACAGAGAGCCTGACCCCAACGCCAGAGTGTACCATTTTGGCGCTGATACAGGCAGTACATATGTAAGCCGCACAAACACACTCGGCACTAAAGAGAATTTAAACAGCGTGCTTTCTACATTCGGCATAGGAACAGCCGCATCAAAGATTGCTTCGGCATCGTCTGCGCCGTGTGAGTTTAAAAAAGGCGATAAAGTGCGCCACAAAAAATTTGGCGACGGTATGATTACCGAAATCACCCAGACGGGCAGCGATGCAGAACTTGAAATTTTATTCGACAGAGTAGGCACCAGAAAACTGCTTTCGTCATTTGCCAAACTTGAAAAAATATGAGGAATGTAATATGAGCAAAAATTTTAGGGACGAAAATACTGATATGCTTATGCGCGCGGTAATGTCTGCCGACAGCATTGACGAGTGCTATGACTTTTTCAGGGATTTGTGCACAGACGCTGAAATCAAGATAATGTCACAACGCCTGCAGGTTGCACGTATGCTTAAAGCAAAGCACGTATACAGCGATATTGTTAAAAAAACAGAGGCAGGAACAGCAACCATCAGCCGTATTAGCAATACCCTTGCCAACGGTACGGGTGGCTATGCAAAAGCGCTTGAGAAAGCAGAAAACAAAACGTGCGGAGGGGAAGTAATTTGAACAGTTACGGAGAATTTGCTTTAGTTTACGATAAACTTACCCTTGACGTTGACTATGCGGCTCGGTGCGATTACATAGAAGAAATTTTTGCCCGACACAATTTTAAAAAACCCGAACTTGTTGTTGACCTCGCCTGCGGAACAGGTAGTACCTGCTTAGAACTTGACGGACGCGGATATGATATGATAGGTATAGATGCATCTGCAGATATGTTAAATGTTGCCGCAGAAAAAAGCGAAGGCAGAAATATTTTGTATCTTAATCAGGATATATGTGATTTTGAACTTTACGGAACTGTAGATGCTGCGCTGTGCCTTTTAGACAGCGTAAACCACCTTACCGAAGATGACGATTTGGATAAGTTATTTGCACTTGTTAAAAACTATTTAAACCCCGACGGAATATTCATATTTGATGTCAACACCAAATTCAAGTTTGAACAAATACTGTCGGACAACATTTATACATATGAAGATAACAATATCTTTTATGTGTGGGAAAACAACTATGAGGACGAAATATGCGATATATACGTTAATTTCTTTGTTAAAGACGGCGAGCGTTATAAGCGTATAGAGCAGGCACACGCAGAACGCTACTACAGTGCAGATGTGTTGCGTGCACTTGCGGAAAAGTACGGCTTTTCTGTTGAAGGCGTGTACGGGGAACTTACATTTGACGCCCCCGCAGACGATTGCCAGAGAGAGTTCTGGATACTTAAAAGGTGTTAACACACATGTATAAATGACAAGAGAGGACACTATATGAAAAACACATCATTAAAATCTACTTTTATGTTACTTGCAACTGCCGCTATATGGGGTTTTGCGTTCGTTGCGCAGAGGGTTGCGGCAGACAGCATCGGTGCATTTACGTTTAACGGAATACGTTTTGTTCTCGGCGCAATTTCTTTAATACCGATTATATTTATATTTGAACGCAAAGGCTTTTCTTTTGCACGATTTAAGCGCACGCTGATATTCGGTGCGATTACCGGTACAATTCTGTGTGCGGCATCAGGCTTGCAGCAACTTGGCGTAATCATAACGGGAAATGCCAGCAAAACTGCGTTTATTACAAGCCTTTATTCTGTGTTTGTGCCGATATTTTTAATTTTTATGGGCAAAAAAACATCGCTTTCTATGTGGATTGGCGTTATCTTCGCTGTTATAGGACTTTACCTTATAAGTTTAACAGGCATCGACGGATTCAGCATAGGCGATATTGTTACGCTTATAGGCGCAGTAATATGGGCATTCCACGTTATTGCGATTGACCGCTTTGTAGAGCACGTAAGCCCTATTCAGTATTCGTCGGTACAGTTTGCTGTGTGCGGGTTAGAGAGCCTTGTAATAGCGTTTATATTTGAAGATGTGTCGCTTGCGCCGATTTTTACTGCCGCTATACCAATTCTTTACGGCGGTATAATGTCGGCAGGTGTGGCGTATACGTTGCAGGTGCTTGGCCAGCGTGAAGCCGACCCTACATATGCTGCTATTATATTTGCTACAGAGCCTATATTTGCCGCAATTGGCGAAGCGCTGATACTGCACAACTTCTTATCTCCTGTATCATACATAGGTTGCGCAATTATTTTTGCAGGTGTTATAATTTCGCAGTTCGGCGGCAAAAAAGCGTAATATTGTTCAGTTTATAAAAAACGTATATTCCTCACATAAATATACTCGGGTGAGAAATATACGTTTTTTAATTTTTAAAACAACAAAAATAACAGTTCGTGTTTTTTCGCATAAATATACTCAAGCGAAAAAACGCGAACTGTTTTTATATGACTACTTTAAATTTATTTCCCCAGTACGCTGAGTGCGTTTGAAACTATTGCTGCTGTTTGAGCACGAGTTATAGTTTCGTCAGGACGGAAAGTTCCGTCGTCAAACCCGTTTATTATGCCGTATGCTTCAAGTTTTTCTATATGTATCTGCGCCCAATGTCCATCGATGTCAGTAAATCTTGACGTGCCGCTTATTGAGCCGAACGCAGACGCTATTGCAACGGCAAAATCATCTGTGCGTGATGCGAGTTTTTCTGCGTCCTGCGCATTGGTTAAAAATCCTGCTTCAATAAGTATGGCAGGGCAGGTGGTGTTATGTAGTACATAAAGACGTGTATTTAAGTATTCTGTATCCACACGCACACCACGGTCCATAGTGCCGAGTCTGTTGCATATTGCACGCTGAACAGATTCTGCGTAACTTTCTGCAAGTCCTCCTCTGCCGGGGATTAAAACCTCTGTGCCGTTTGCCGCCGGAGTGCCGCTGTTGCAGTGTATGCTTATAAAAAAGTCGCTGCCCCAACTGTTTGATATGCGCACTCTTTCTGCAAGCGATGATGCCACATCTCTGCCAAGGTTGTCTGTGACGTTATTTCTTGTCATAATAACCTCATGCCCGTTTGATGTAAGTTTGTTTTTAAGTTTCTCGGCAATATTAAAGGTTATATTCTGCTCTTTTAAACCGTTTACACCGACTACTCCTGTATCGGTGCCTGAATAGTTGTGTCCTGCGTCTATGCATATCCGCATATCATCACTCCTTAAAATATGTATTCTGGATTGGCATCTGCCAAAGGTATGGCAGTCCATGTAAATTTTGAAAAATCAA
>JAZSLD010000149.1:0-1512 GCA_045535195.1 Clostridia bacterium
TTGTCTTCCTAAGACCGCTTGGCCCTCCGACTTATTTTAAAGGGCAACAAAAAAGGCTCTGCAGTTGCAACTTTTGACTTCGGTGGTGTGCAAACATCTGCCGTTATAAGAGTGGGTGGCGACAAAAGCGATGTAACCATACCTGACGATATTGCAGTACCGGACAGCATTACAATACCGGTTGAAAGCGAAAACGCATTTACATTTGCCGTGTTCGGCAACACAGTAAGCAAAAACACATTTACCGAAAAACTTGTAATGAGCAAATATACAGAGGTATTAAAAAATGGTGTATGCGACCTTGCGATTTTTGCAGGTAAAAACAGTAGCGCTCCCGAAGGGCTGGATTTTGACAATTTAACCGCATCAAAAACTTATGCATATGAAAATTACAAAGGCTCGGCATCTATAACTTTAAATAGTGCAGATGCCACACAATGGGAAACATTACTTAAAGATGCAAAATCAATAAAAGCAAAAAATCTTTTTATAATAATCCCCGAAAGCATATACGGTGACAGTACATACTACGAAGAAATGCTTATAGACTATACCGAAAAAAATTTAAACGAAACAAATGTGTATGTAATATCCGCAGGAAGCGGAGAAGTGATT
The DNA here is from genome assembly GCA_045535195.1 of Clostridia bacterium. Classification (GTDB taxonomy): domain Bacteria; phylum Bacillota; class Clostridia; order UMGS1810; family UMGS1810; genus SIG455. Next base: position 616 of record JAZSLD010000149.1, read on the forward strand.
AACAACTCAGGCATAAAACACATAAGCGTGACTGGTGTTGACGCAGTTGAAAATGCTTCATCAGCTGTTAAAAATGCTGTATACCACCTGTTTACTGTAGACGGTGACAAAGTGTACTGTGAAAGCGTAAAAATTTATAAATAAGCATAACAAAACCCCGTTTCTTACAAGAAACGGGGTTTTTACATTTATTATGAAATAATAGTTTTAACATCTGTAGAATACTCTTTTTTGCGGATATTTATAAACAAATCCTCTACAGTTGCCAGTATGCCCAACGAACAAATCAAAGTACACAGTCCTACTACTATTTGTGTATGTACAAAAAACGGAACTACAAACACCAGAAATACGGTTATTTTATTCATTATGGTATGCAATGACGCTATCTTACGGAATTTAACTGCAGAAACCACATACGATGCCACACGCAACAGAACTATTGCGCCTACAAGATACCATATAAACACGGGCAGAACCACAATCAATGCAGGCAGTATTTTAATAATCATGGTTATATTAAAAAGCATATCTGCCACGCTATCGAGTTTTGCACCGAATTCGCTGGTTACTTTTAGTTTTCGTGCCAGAAATCCGTCAAGCACATCTGTAACACCCGTAAAAAAATATACTATATAAAATACCGGTGAAAAAGTTTTTGTAAATATCAAACCAAACGTACCCACCATTCTTAAAGCGGTTATGATGTTTGGAATGTATGCCGCGTTCATTTTTAAGCCCCCTGTAAATTTTACACTAAAAGCCGGCAGATACCGGCTTTTAAGCAATTACTGCATTACTTCTAATTTTGAAAGTGCTTTTTCTTTAATCTCTACTGTTGCTGCTGCTTTCCATTCGTCATAAGCAGCGTTTAATTTTTCGTACTGCATAATCTGT
>JAZSLD010000069.1:0-9180 GCA_045535195.1 Clostridia bacterium
AAAACCGAAAAACCTTGATAAATACTTAGAATTTTATGATAAATACAATGAATTTACTAACTATAAGTATGCTGATTATGTTAAAGACGAGGTGTTAAAGCGTAAATTCTATCACCATTCGTCAAATAATAATGTTAAAGAAATCACAAAAAAAGAATATTCTGTTCTTTATAAAAAGTTGCCTTTAAAGAATAGGGTGTATATAAGGCTTTATAAGTATATCCCATGTGTTTTAAATGCTTACAGCGGTATAAAAGCAAGAATTAAAAGTAGTGGTAAGAGATAGACTCCACATTAAAATATTATATTTTATATACACATTAAAAGCCCCGTTTCAAACGGGGCTTTTAGTATGTTTGATTTTAATTATTCGCAGTCGCAATCTTCGCAGTCGCAACCAAAATCAAGTGCTTCGCCACAGTTGGGGCAAAGAAGTTCTTCTTCATCGAGGAAATCCTCGTTGAAAACTAATGTTTCGCCACAGTTGGGGCAATCAATCTCATATTCAAAATCTTCACAGTCGCAGTCATCGCAATCGCAATCACAGTCGCACTCTTCGTCGATGAGCACATCTTCAACTGCTTCCAAATCTTCGTCAATGAGTTCGATTCTCTCGTTCATTTCGTCCTGATAGTCATACAAATCGTCAATAGCGTCGTTCATTTCTTCTAAAACTTCTGCTATAGCGCCGAAAATTTTTGCTTCTTTAGAATCCTTGTCCAGATCAAGACCATCCATAAGGCCCTGCAGGTAAGAAAGTTTTGCAGTAATGTTTTCCATTAAAAAACACTCCTCTCATATTTGTATTATGTTCAGAAATTTAATAAATTAAACTCTTTCCATGTATTCTCCGGTACGTGTATCTACGCGGATAATGTCGTTCTGGTCGATAAACAGCGGAACGTTGATAGTAGCACCTGTTTCAAGTGTAGCAGGTTTAACAGCGCCTGTAGATGTATCGCCTTTAAATCCAGGCTCTGTAGCGGTAACTTCGAGTTCAACAAATGTAGGCGGCTCAATGCCGAATACGCTGCCTTTGTAAGAGAGCACTTTAACAACCATATTCTCTTTAACAAATTTTAAAGAATCGCCGAGTTGCTCCTCGCTTAAAGGCATCTGCTCGTAAGTTTCTATGTCCATAAAATAGAAAAGGTCGCCATCGCTGTAGAGATACTCGTAGTCACGTCTGTCAATGTGAGCCTTAGGCATCTTCTCTGTAGGACGGAAAGTTCTCTCAACAACCGCGCCTGTGATAACATTTTTTAATTTAGTTCTAACGAACGCTGCACCTTTACCGGGCTTAACGTGCTGGAATTCCACAATCTGGAATACGTTGCCCTCAAGTTCAAAAGTAACGCCATTTCTGAAATCGCCGGCAGTAATCATGTTTTTTACCTCCAAATTTTGCATATAGTAATGTATATATTATACATTAATTAAATCAGTATTTCAAGAGTTTTTTCAAATTAATATTAAATCTTTGGCAGATGATGTTAAATTTTCGTATCCGTCAGGGGTTGCAACGACCACATCTTCTATTCTTACCCCGCATTTTCCGGGGATATACACGCCCGGCTCAACTGTTATAACGGCATTTTCGGGCAGGGGATAGTCGCTGCGTTTTGAAAATGTGGGTTGCTCGTGAATTTCAAGTCCAACACCGTGACCGAGGGAGTGGCCAAACATACCTTTGTATCTGCTGTCTATTATATCAAAAGCGGCGTTGTGCACCTCGGCACAGTTTACACCTGCTTTTATCATGTCCAATGCGGTCAGTTGCGCTTTTAAAACTGTGTCGTAAGCCTCACGGAACTCATCACATACATTGCCTATGCCGACGGTTCTTGTCATATCGCTGCAGTAGCCGTCGTACACACAGCCAAAGTCCATTACAACCAAATCACCTTTTTTCAATACGTTTTCCGAAGGCGTTGCGTGCGGCATACTGCCACGCGCACCTGCTGCTGCAATAGTTTCAAAAGATAGTCTTTCTGCACCGTGCGAGAGCATATAAAAGTCAATCTCTCTTGCAAGTTGCAATTCTGTCATACCCGCTTTCATAACGGATAAAGCATGCGTAAATGCCTCGTCGCCAATTTTCTCTGCAATGCGTATGCGCTCAATTTCGTCTTTATCTTTAACGCTGCGCATTTTTATAATTATTCCGCCGAGAGGTTCTAAACGCTTGAAATTATTTTTGATGCTTAAATATTCTTTGTACGATACCGCCTCGTCTTCAAAAGCGGTGTAACTGAATTTTTTTGCATACTGTTTTACTTTAAATATTGCAGAGTCTTTAATTTCAAAATCTTTTGCCTGCTCTGCCGCCTGCTCGGTATAGCGAAAATCCGTAACGAGCAGTTTTTCGTCTGCTGATATTATAAGATATCCCGCCGAGCCTGTAAATCCGCTTAAATAGCGCACGTTTGCTCTGTCGGTAATAACTGCGCTGTCGCAACCCATTTCGTGTATTAATGTTAAAAGTCTATCTGTTCGCTGCACTTTTGTTCGCTCCTTTAAAGTATTTGCATAAATGTGATATCGGGCATATGTCGCATTGAGGCTTTCGTGCGTTGCATATTGCACGTCCGTGGTACACCAACTGATGGCATAGGCGCATCTGGTAATCATCGGGCACAATTTTTTTGAGGTCAAATTCTATTTTTACAGGGTCTTTGTTTGTGGTAAGCCCTATTCTGTTAGAAAGGCGTATGCAATGCGTGTCTACCACAACTGCACTTTTGCCGTAAACATCACCAAGTATTAAATTAGCCGTTTTTCTGCCAACTCCTGCAAGTGACGTTAAATCTTCCATTGTATCGGGCACTTTTCCGCCGTGCTTTTCTAATATTGTTTTTGAAGATGCAATTATGTTCTTCGCTTTTGAATTATAAAAACCGCACGGGCGGATTATGGCAGATAGTTCGTCCAAATCAGCATTTGCAAAGCCCTCTACAGACCTGTATCTTTTAAATAAGTCTTTTGTAACAATGTTCACCCTTGCGTCGGTGCATTGTGCAGACAGTTGCACCGCCACCAGTAGTTCATGCGGAGTGCCGAAATCCAGAGAGCACTTTGCATCTGCGTAAACAACATCAAATATCTTTTGTATTTCAATAATCTTTTCTTTTTTAGTCATTGCCAATCCACCTCATAATATTATTATACTACATAATTTAAGTTTTGGGTAGATATTTAACAAAAATGTAATTGTAATTGATGGGAGTATATGGTATAATCTATATAAACACAGAAATGAAAACAGTAAAATCAAAAGGATAAGAATATGCGAATAATAGGAATAGACTATGGCGATGCACGTGTAGGCATTGCAGTAAGCGATCCGCTTGGCTTTACCGCACAGGGTATAGAAACTGTGCCCAATAAAGTTTATGCTAAAATGCTTGAGCGTGTTGTAGAAATTATAAAAAGTTATAATGCCGATAAAATTGTAATCGGTCTGCCTAAAAATATGAACGGTACACTCGGCCCGCGCGGTGAGATAAGCCAGAAGTTTGCAGACGAACTTAAAGGCTATTTCCCCGAAACAGAAATTATTCTGTGGGACGAACGTCTTTCAACCGTTCAGGCGGCAGGCGTTTTAAATACCACAAACACTCGTGGCAAAGACAGAAAAAATGTAATAGATACCGTTGCGGCGTCTATAATATTACAAAGTTACTTAGACAGTATTTAAAATAAAATATTATATAGAAAAGAGGAAAATACTATGAATAACGAAATGGAAAACAACATCTTAACATTTCAGGACGAAGACGGAAACGACGTTGAACTTGAAATAATTGACGCATTTGAAATAAGCGATACTCAGTACGTGGCACTTGTGCCAGTAGATGAGCCTGCAGAAGATCAGGAAGAGGAAGTTTTTATTATGCGTATAGAAGAGGACGAAAACGGAGATGATATTCTCATTCAGGTTACTGATGAAGAAGAACTCGAAACTGCATTTGAAACTTTTAAAGAAAGAATGGCAGATCAGTTTGATATTATAGATTGATAATTGGCTGATAAAACCACTTGAAGCACATTGTGTTTTGTGCTATTATGTTATTATGTTATTACGAAGATATCCCTGCTGTGTGCGTGATAGTGAGTAAGAATATTTCAACTAACAACTTTTAATATGGAATTCCGGACGCTGTCTGTGGCTGTAAACCATGACGGGCTTTGCCTGTAACAAGGGAACGTAAAGCAGACGGGAGGAAATCCACCTGTATATACAGGTTAGAAATAACGCTCATACACGGCACGGTGGGGTATTTATATTGGAGTATTTTATGGATAAAGCGTTTTTCAGAACGAGCCTTGTTATTGGTGAAGAAAATATACATAAATTAAATAACTCTACCGTTTGGGTGTTTGGCGTAGGCGGAGTGGGCGGATTTGCCGTAGAGGCACTTGCCCGTGCAGGCGTAGGCCATATACGTGCGGTGGATATGGACGTTGTGGATATTACCAATATAAACCGACAACTTATAGCAACTCACTCTTCCGTCGACGCTGTTAAAGTTGACGAGATGAAAAAACGCTGTCTTGATATTAATCCGTCTATTGATTTTTGTGCTGTTCACAAAAAGTTTTCGGCAGAAAACGAAAGCGAATTCGATTTTACGGATGCTGATTATATTGTTGACGCTATTGATATGGTGACGTCTAAAATACTCCTTATTGAAAAAGCACAAAATTGCGGAGTGCCGATTATATCGTCAATGGGTACGGGGAATAAAACTGATGCAACTAAGCTTACTGTTTCAGACATATACTCAACTGAGGGCGACCCTCTTGCAAGGGTTATGCGCCGCGAACTTAAAAAGCGTGGGATAAAAAAACTTAAAGTTGTGTACTCGCCCGAAAAGCCTATAGAACAAACTGTTTGCGAAGAAGGTAAGTCACGTCCTATAACAGCAAGTGTGCCGTGGGTGCCGCCCGTGGCAGGCTTTATTATAGCCGGCGAAGTTGTAAAGGATATATGCGGCATTTAAGTGAATAAAAATTACCACCACTTCAAATATTAGTAAAAAAGTATTTGGAGTGTGTTTATGAAGATTAAAAAGAATTTTTTAAAAACTGCCCTTATAGGCATTACTGTGGGGCTTTGCAACGGGCTTTTTGGCTCAGGCGGCGGCACGGTTGTAGTGCCGGCAATGGAAAAGTTTCTTCATATGGAGGAGCATAAGTCCCACGCTACGGCAATAGCGGTTATTCTGCCGCTTACTGTTGTAAGCATGATTTTATATATTTACAAAGGATTTTTTGATTTTACTCTTGCGTGGCAGGTGTCCGCCGGCGGTATTGCGGGCGGCGCACTCGGTGCGGTGTTGCTTAAAAAAATTTCGGCACCTGTGTTGCGTAAGATTTTTGGCGTGTTTATAATAGCCGCCGCTGTAAGGATGGTGTTTTAAATGATTTTAACTATTCTTGCAGGATTTTTTTCGGGTATTGTAAGCGGTATGGGTATTGGCGGAGGTGCTATACTCATACCGATACTGACTATGTTTTTAGATATTGGGCAGCAGGCTGCTCAATGCGTAAATCTTGTGTATTTTATACCGACCGCCATAGCCGCGCTTGTTATCCATATAAAAAACAAATCAGTAGATTTTAAAGCGGCATTGCCAATCATAGGGTTTGGTATAATAGGTGCGCTTTTGGGCTCGTGGATAGCCGTATATATGCCTGCCGACATTTTAAGAAAAATATTTGCTGTGTTTTTATTTGCAGTAGGAATAAATCAATTTTTCGGTAAAAAGGAGAAATCATCGTGACCGACAATATTAACTACACCGTTTTTAAAGAGTTTATCAAAGGAAAAAAAGTTGCTATAGTAGGTATAGGCGTGAGCAATCTGCCGTTAATACAGTTTTTTCTTGACCGTGGCGCATGGATTATGTGTTGCGACAAGAAACCGCTTGATAAATTCGACAAAAAAACAGCCGACACATTAAAATCTGCACACGTAGAACTTCGCCTTGGTGACGATTACCTCGACCATTTTAAAGGTTGTGACATCATCTTGCGCTCGCCAGGTATTCGTGTAGACCGTCCTGAATTTGTAAAAGCGCAGAAAGACGGTGCCGTTTTAACAAGTGAGATGGAACTGTTTCTCTCTATGTGCCCTGCAAAAACTATCGGTATAACGGGTAGTGACGGCAAAACCACCACCACTACGCTTGTTTATGAAATACTGAAAAAAGCAGGATATAATTGTTTTGTCGGCGGAAATATCGGCAATCCTTTGCTTTACAGAATCGAGGAAATAACCGAAAATGATGTTGTGGTAGTGGAACTTAGCAGTTTCCAACTGCACAATATGCGTGTGAGCACAGATATTGCGGTGATTACCAACATTTCGCCGAACCATCTTGACTATCATACAGACTATCAGGAATATATAGATGCAAAAAGCAGTATCTATTCGCACCAAACCGATAAAAACAAACTGGTAGTGAATTTTGATAATGACATAACACGTGAAATCGGCGAAAAAAACACTTTAAGCAAAACTGTGTTTTTCAGTAAAGACGATATCGGTAAAGACAATGTATATCTGCACAAAGATGTTATTTATCTTGGCGATGAGCCTGTTATAAAAACAAGCGATATTAAAATACGCGGTATCCATAATGTAGAAAACTATATGGCGGCAATCGGTGCTGTCGGCGATATGGTAAGCCGCGAAGATGTGCATGAGGTTGCCGTTAATTTTGGCGGTGTTGCACACAGAATGGAACTTGTGCGTGAACTTGACGGCATTAAGTATTATAACGACTCAATCGCAAGTTCGCCCACCAGGACTGCGGCGGGGCTTCGTGCCTGTGACCGCAAAGTAATACTTATTGCAGGCGGTTATGATAAGCATATTCCATATGACGAATTTGGCGATGTTGTTGTTGACTGCGTAAAGCATCTTGTTGTGCTTGGCCAGACAGGACCTGCCATAAAAGAAGCAACCGAAAATGCACTTGCCAAGCGTGGAGAGAGCCTGCCGATTACAGAGTGTAAAACTTTTGAAGAGGCGGTTGCTGCTGCCAATGCCGTTGCTACAGAGGGCGATTATGTTATTCTGTCGCCAGCCAGCGCAAGTTTCGATATGTTCAAAAACTTTGAAGAACGAGGAAATCTTTTTAAAGAGATTGTGAGCAAACTTTAAGGAGTGATATTTTGAAGATTACCGATAATATAAAACTGCTTTCAAATCTCCATGGCGTTTCGGGTTATGAACAGACAGTTGCGGATGAAGTTAAAAAAATATTTTCACAATACTGTGATGAGTGCAGCATAGATGCCATGGGCAATGTTATAGGCGTTAAAAAAAGCAAAAATTCTCAAGGTAAAGTAATGATAGAAGCACATATGGACGAGGTGGGGCTTATCATTACCGATATTGACGATAAGGGATTTTTGTATTTTTCAACAATAGGCGGAATTGATGCACGTATTATTCTGACTCAGGAAGTTATAGTTCACGGGAAAAGTCGTTTAACGGGCGTTATAGGTGCTAAACCGCCGCATATTTTGTCAGCAGAAGAACGTAAAAAGACAGTTCCTAAGGATAAACTGTATATAGACACGGGATTTGGCGCAGATGAAATTAAAAAACTCGTTAAAGTCGGCGACACCGCTACCATGAAAAACAAAACGCTGTTTATGCTTGATGGAATGATAAGCACAAAGGCTCAGGACGACCGCACAAGCGTTGCTGCCATAATGGACGTTTTGCATCAATTAAAAGATACCGAGTTGCCGTTTGATTTATATGCTGTGGCGGCAGTTCAGGAAGAGGTTGGCCTTCGTGGTGCAGGTTGTGCGGCGTATAACATCAATCCTGATTTTGCCATCGCTATCGATGTTTGCCACGGAACATCGCCTGACGCTAAGGACAATACTTTTCCCACTGGTGGCGGTACTGTTATCAGCAAAGGGCCTAATATTCATCCCGTGCTTGTTGAGGCGGTTATAAATGTAATGAAGATAAAAGGAATAGATTATTCCATAGATATAGACGGCGGTGATACCGGCACAGACGCAGCGGCTATACAGATAGCAAACAGCGGTGTGCCTACAGTTTTGTTTTCTCTGCCGCTTAAATATATGCACACGCCGATAGAAACTGTTTCTGAAAAAGATGTACAGAGTACAGCGAATGCCATTGCGGAATTTTTAAAATCTGTTAAAAGGGTAGGTGACGTAATATGTTATTAAAAGAACTTACTCAACTTAACGGGGTTTCAGGTTGCGAAGGTGCCGTGCGTGAGTTTATTATGGAAAAAATCGCTCTTTATGCAGATGATATAACCGTAGATACAATGGGCAACCTTATAGCCTTTAAAAAGGGCAGCGGCAAAAGCGGTAAAAAGATTGCTTTGTGTGCGCATATGGACGAGGTCGGTTTTATAGTTTCAGGCATAACAGACGACGGATATATTAAATTCAAACCCGTCGGCGCAATTGACGAGCGTATTCTGCTTTCAAAACGTGTTGCAGTCGGCAAAGATAAAATTTCAGGTGTAATCGGTATAAAAGCCGTACATCTTTCAACACCAGAAGAACGCGAAGCCGTTGTAAAGCAGAAAGATATGTATATAGATATCGGTGCTAAAGATAAAGAAAGTGCCGAGAAAGTAGTTGCACTTGGCGACTATATTGCTTTTGACTCGGATTATCTTGAATTTGGCAACGGCAAAATAAAGGCAAAAGCAATAGACGACAGAGCAGGCTGCGCTATACTCATTGAGTGTATGAAAAAGGATTACACAAACGATATGTACTTCTGCTTTACTGTTCAGGAAGAAACGGGTTTAAAAGGTGCTGCTATAGTGGCGCACCGTTTACAACTTGATGCAGCATTTATAGTAGAGTCTACTACGGCAGCAGATGTACCGGGGCTTGAAGAACACGAGTATGCTACATCGCTTGGCTCAGGTCCTGCCATAACCATTATGGACGGAGCATCAAACTCAAGTAAAGCACTTAATAATTATATATTTGGATTGGCAGATGAAAATAATATAAAATATCAACTCAAAAGAACGGTTTTTGGCGGTAACGATGCCCGAGCCTTTGCTACACGCGGCGGTGCGTGTGCCACAGCGGCGATATCTCTGCCTTGCAGATATATACATTCACCCGTTTGCGTTGCTGATATGGCGGATTTTGAAC
>JAZSLD010000180.1:0-3771 GCA_045535195.1 Clostridia bacterium
ATTATATTACCCCTTTTAAAACGAGTACAGACAATATACAAGTTATAAGAACAATTACAGCAATTATTGAAAATCCAACAGACGATTTACCGCCGGTTTTAGCAGACTCTATCAGTTTTGTTCTGCGTAGCGCCCCTACTACGGGTTTATAAATCAAAAAGGTGATTGCAGAGTTCAAAAAACCTTTAAGTATGTTAAACGGAAGTATCGCAGGTACGAGCAGTTTAACAACTTCTGAACGCGGCACATTCATATACAAAGGAGTTATAAGATAATTCCACAAAAGCATTACCAAAACCATAGTAAATGTACCAACAACAAGTCCGGCAACAGCACCTTTGATGTTTTTTCTGTATTTATAAATCAGTGCCGCAACGCAAGCAAATGAGCATGAAGAAAGAACATTCATTACAAACCCGATTATACCGGTATCACTAATGGTAAACATTTCAATAAGACCTACAACAAGCGATACTGTAAATGCAGCCATCGGCCCCATCATAAATCCACCGATAGCAATTATAACATCCTTAGGCTCATATTTTAAAAAGAGTACTACCGGAATACGCACTGTAAACATTGCAACATACGAAATTGCACAAAGCATAGCGATTGTAGTCATTTTTTTGATTTTAGCATCATGCATAATATGATATCCCCCATAAAAAAACGCCCGAAATAACTTCGGGCGCAAAAATTTTAAACGTAAATAACGATATCCGTCTTTTCACATCCAGACTATACTGTCGGTAGTGGAATTTCACCACTTCAGCGTACGCTCGCGGACTTTACCGCCGGTCGGGAATCTAACCCTGCCCCAAAGACTAAATATTAAATTTTTAATAAGAATTTTATTCTTCGTTTACTTCTTCTTTTCTGTAAAATGGAATTGCTGCAACCATAACTATTGCAAAAACAATCAGGTAATAAACAGTATCCATACCATGTGCAATTATTGCCGCGTACACCATAAATATACATGCTATCATAGCAACAACCGGTACGATAAATCTTTTAAAGAAAGACAATGTTTTTTCTTTAATAATCATCGAAATGAAAATCGGAACATACATTGCGTAAATAGTTACAATCGGAATTTCAGAAGAATCAAATCCGTATTTGCCAAACCACAACGGTTCAGCAAGGTTTGCACCATAGAAATACAGAAGGAAGAATGCGCATATAACAAGTCCTACTACCGATGAGTTTACGGGCATATTTGAAATTTTATCAACCTGACGGAATAATTTTGGTTTAGAACCGCAATTACGTACAGCAATTGAATACATACCTCTTGTAGATGCAAGCATAAGTCCGTTAAGAGTACCAAGGCAGGAAATTACAACCAGAACAAATATACCAACACCTGCAACATTACCAAATATATTTGTAAACGCTGTTTTAGCACCGCTTTCGCCGCCAGCCATCATTTCGGCATTGGTAATACCACCTGCAAGGCCAATATAATAAAGAATATAAACTGCAACGATTATCAATGTACCAACAACAAGTGCAATCGGCAAATTGCGTTTTGCGTTTTTAAGTTCTGCATTGATACTGGTAGCAATAATCCAGCCTTCATACGCAAAAACTGTAGCAATAAGTGCAGTAAACAGTGCCTTTACATTTCCGCCTTCAACAACCTCTACAACAGTTGTAAAGTTTTCTCTGATCATACCGTTAGAAAGACCTACAATACTTCCTATTACACCCATAAGTAACAGCGGAATAAGTTTGATTACAGTTGTAGACACCTGGAATTTACCTGCCAATATAGGTGAAAGTGCATTCATAGCAAAACTTAAAACAAGAAATAATCCTGCTATAACCATAACAGAGCCGCCGGTTATATCCAATCCTAAAATTACACCGAGATAACGAGCTGATACCCACGCAAGAACAGAAGTCATTGCAGGATAATACAAAAATGTCAGATACCAGTTCAAATAATATCCATAACGCTTACCAAGCATATTCTCGGCATAGTCAACTATACCGTTTACATTACTATACCTTGTGGCGAGTATAGAAAATGTATACGCACAAATAACCATTATTATACCGCCTAAAGCCCAAGCAGTAATACCTAACGGTAAATTACCGCCGGTTGCAGTAAGTACTTTTTCCGCTTTGAAAAAAACACCACTACCGATTACGATGCCGACTACCATAGCAATAGCAGTAATCAGACCGTATTTTTCTTTCAATTTGTTTTGCATAATAATACCATCCTTTCTGCGTCAATATTGACAAATAAAGGTGTTACACAGAAAAAGGATTATTTATTTACCATATAAATAATCCTTTTTACCATAATATCATACTTATCTTTTTGTGTCAATCAGTACCAGACAAATTATTTGTTTGCTTCTAAAAATTCTACAGATTTCTTAATATCGCAACCGTTTTCATCAAGAGCGTTTTTAGCAGTTTCGTCATCTACCTCTGCCATGTCTCTTACTATTCTTACTATGCGGTCAACAAGTCTATTGTTAATAGGTTTCATATAAAGAAGCAGGTTTCCGCGTACTCTGCCGAGTTTTAAAAATGCGCAGGTAGAAAATTGCATTAAGTACAAGTTTCTGTGCTGTACCGGCTTTCATACGTGTAGAACCGCATATTGGCTCTGCAAAACAAGTGCATCTAACTTTATTTCACCTTTTTAAACGTAGATTATAAAATCAACTGTTATATTTTTATTCTATCATTATAGATATTGATTTTTAACCACTTTTTTAATATTTTCTTCCGTAAAAACAACCTGCAGTTGTTTTTTGTTTTATTCACAAAAAACGCTTCAAACACATATTATGTAACTGAAGCAGACTAATATTAGTGAATTGGAGGAATTAATATGAGCGACAAAAACAACTGCTGTCCAAACGAAGTTTCAAACGGCGTTTGCGTGCAGACTGATAAAATTTACGACAGTTGCCGCGATAAAGAATGCATAGAAAATATGCGTGTATACCTTACAGAGGCAGGTCAGCAGATATTAGACCGTGCCATTAATGTTAAATTAAGAAAGGCAGAAATCATCTGGGTTTACAGCGATGTTGAGCCGGTACCTTTTAACAATGGTTACTTTACTATTGACCTTAAATTCTTCTTTAAAGTAACTCTTGATGTATTTTGCGGTGTTGGTCAGCCCACATGCATCGAAGGGCTTGCAACTTATGACAAAAAAGTTATTCTCTTCGGTTCAGAAGGAAACGCAAAAGTTTTCTCTTCTAAATTCAAACCGGACGAAGTTGATACTCAACTCTGGCAAAAAACTAATCTTCCAAAAGCGCAGATAGAAACTGTTGACCCGATTGCATTGGCTGCAAGATTAGTAGACGGCAACGAGTGTTGTGATTGTTGTTGCGGCGAAACAGATGTAAATTCGCTGCCCGAAAGTGTTTGCAGAGTATTCGATGATTTAATTGTTGATTGTGGTTCAAAAAAAGTGTATATCACATTAGGCTTGTTCACCATCACAAGAATTATGAGAAAGGTTCAGTTGATTATCCCCGTAATTGACTTCTGTATTCCTGACAACGAATGTATCGCATCAACAGACAACAACCCATGCGAACTTTTTGAAAAACTCCGATTCCCGGTGGATGAATTTTTCCCGCCCGAAAGAGGACATTTTGACAATCTCGACGCATCTGATAAAATAAAATGCTGCTGCGATTGATTTTTAAACGCAAAAAACCCGTGCCGGTATAAACGGCACGGGTTTAAATTATCTACTTATATATTCTTCGTTACGTGTATATGGTGTGT
>JAZSLD010000052.1:0-5400 GCA_045535195.1 Clostridia bacterium
TAACACTTGTCTTCCTAAGACCGCTTGGCCTCCGACTTTGCTCTGGGGCGCAGATGCGCAATAGAGCGCAGATACTCAAATGAGTGGCGTTTGTTCTGCAATGGGTAGTCGGGTGTGGATTTACCCTCTATAATAACCTCGGTTGCTTTAAGTTCAAAAGGCTGTTTAGCCTCAGGTGTTGGCACGAGTAATCCTCGTACAAATACGCTTGAGCCGATATTTAACTTTGCAACCTCGTCATAATTTGAAATGTTTTCTTTTTCAAACACAACCTGAAGATTTTTAAAGAATGTGCCGTCGTTGAGTTCTATAAAACCGAACACGTTTGACGCACGCAGACTTTTAACCCAGCCTGCCACGAAAATTTCTTTGTTGTCGTACTCGCCGTTTGCACGGAAAAGTTTTTTAATTTCAATTGAATGTTCCATTATCTGTATCTCCTTAAAAAAATATTTATTATTTAAACCAAAATTTTTTGTCCAGACTTCTGTACTGAACTGCTTCTGCAATATGGTTTGCTTTTATATCGGCACACCCGTCTACGTCTGCAATGGTGCGTGCTACTTTAAGTATTCTTGTATACCCTCTTGCCGAAAGACCGAGTTTTTCAAAAACGTCTGTTAAAAGTTTTTGCGATGCGCTGTCAAGTTTGCAATACTTTTCAAGCCCCTTGCTGTCGAGCGATGCGTTGGTGGAGTATGGCTCGTTTTTGTATCTCTCTGCCTGAACGGCACGTGCCGCCATAACAGAGCGCTTCATTTCGGCGCTTGATGCGGTTTTCTTCTGCGTTGAAAGTTCTGAATATTTAACCGACGGCACCTGAATGTGCATATCTATTCTGTCGAGCATCGGTCCTGAAATTTTGTTCATATACCGCTGAATTTCGCCCGCACTGCACTTGCACTCACGGCTTGTATCTCCATAGTATCCGCATTTGCAGGGGTTCATACTCGCAACCAGCATAACATCACTCGGAAAAGTTACAACTCCGTTTGCCCTCGCAACGGTAAACGACCTGTCCTCAAGCGGCTGGCGCATTGCGTCTATGGTGTCTTTGCGGAATTCAGGAAATTCGTCTAAAAACAAAACGCCCTTGTGTGCTAAGCAAATCTCACCGGGTTTTGGGTTTGCGCCTCCGCCCGTTATTGCTACTGCCGACACCGTGTGGTGCGGATTTCTGAAAGGTCTGGTAGTTATAAGCGACATTTTTTGCGAAAGTTTGCCCGCTATTGAGTATATTTTTGTTACTTCAAGCGCTTCTTCAAATGTAAGGTCGGGCATAATGGTTGGCAGCCTTTGCGCCAGCATTGTCTTGCCCGCGCCGGGTGCACCGACCATGAGCACGTTGAGGCCCGAAGCACATGCGATAGTTAAACATCTCTTAGCCGCATCTTGGCCCTTTACGTCTGCATAGTCGCCACATATGCTCTGCGACGGGGAAAAAGCCCCGTCAATATCAATTTTAGTCGGCTGCATCGGTATCTCGCCCGTTAAGTGGTGCACCGCCTGCGAAAGCGTGGTCGCTCCGTAAACTTCTATACCGTCTACAACTGCCGCCTCCGCCGCATTTGCATACGGCACGATTGCCTTTGTAATACCGTTTTTGCGAGCCTCCAACACCATTGGCAAAACTCCGTTTACACCACGCAGACTGCCGTCAAGCGCCAACTCGCCGATAAATATATAATCCTCTGTAAAGCGGCTGTCTATCTGCGCCGATGCCGCCATTATCGCAAGCGTAATCGGCAGGTCGAACACAGAGCCCTCTTTACGTATATATGCAGGGGCAAGGTTTACCACTACCCGCCGCTGCGGAAAGATAAAGTCAGAGTTGTTTATTGCCGAGCGCACACGCTCTTTCGATTCTTTAACGCTTGCATCCGGCAAACCAACGATGTCTACAGACGGCAAACCCTGACAGCAGTCAGCCTCTATAGTAACTATAACGCCGTCTATGCCCGACAACGCACAACTTTTTGTTTTTGCTATCAATGTCCGCCCTCCTTTGCATAAGTATACATAGTAAATTATAGCACTAAATGAAAACATTTTCAACAATTAAATAACAATATTTTCTGCTTTTGGATATCTAATGTTAAAAATCTGTGAACAATAGGAAAAATTAAAGAAAACTATTGTTAAAAGTGGCTGTTGTATGGTATACTGTTAATGTATGTCTTTAAAATTTGGAAAGGACGGCATTGGTGATGTTTAAATCCATAGTAGAAAAATTCTTCGGCTCGTACAGCGCCAGAGAGATTAAAAGATTAGAACCCATAGTGGAAAAGATAAATGATTTAGAACCTGAAATCAAAGCGCTTTCAGACGCAGACCTGCGTGCAAAAACGGCAGAGTTTAAGGCACGTATCGCAGACGGCGAAACGCTTGACGATATCCTGCCCGAGGCATTTGCCGTGGTAAGGGAAGCAAGTGTGCGTGTGCTCGGTATGCGCCATTTTGATGTTCAACTCCTCGGCGGTATAGTTTTGCATCAGGGCAGAATTGCCGAGATGAAAACCGGTGAGGGTAAAACATTGGTTGCTACCTTGCCGTGTTATCTTAATGCGCTTTCGGGCAAAGGTGTGCACGTTGTAACTGTAAACGACTACCTCGCCAAGCGTGACAGCGAGCAGATGGGCAAAATCCATAGATTTTTAGGGCTCACCGTAGGTCTTATAACACACGATGTAGAGGGTGCTGACAGAAAAACCGCCTATGACGCTGACATTACTTACGGAACTAATAACGAGTTCGGTTTCGACTACCTGCGTGATAATATGGTTAAATACAAAGAGCAGATGGTTCAGCGCGGACATAATTTTGCCGTTGTCGATGAGGTTGACTCTATCCTTATAGATGAGGCAAGAACTCCTCTTATTATATCCGGAATCGGCGATAAATCCACAGAACTTTATGCCGTTGCAGACCGTTTTGCGCGTTCGCTTAAATACTTTACCATAAAAGAGCAGGACACCAAGCAGTTAGACGACGATATTGATGCCGATTATATAGTAGACGAAAAAGCCAACACCGCCACATTAACCGCAAAGGGCATCA
Source organism: Clostridia bacterium (assembly GCA_045535195.1). Taxonomy (GTDB): domain Bacteria; phylum Bacillota; class Clostridia; order UMGS1810; family UMGS1810; genus SIG455. Next base: position 3,058 of record JAZSLD010000052.1, read on the forward strand.
AAAAAGCCGAGGAAGCGTTCAATGTGGAAAACCTTTCAGACCCCGACAATATGACGCTTTCGCACCATATTAATCAGGCAATCCGTGCGCACGGCATTATGCGCAGAGATAAAGACTACGTTGTAAAAGACGGCGAGGTTATTATAGTAGACGAGTTCACGGGCCGATTAATGATTGGCAGACGCTATAACGCAGGTCTGCATCAGGCTATAGAGGCTAAAGAGGGCGTAAATGTGGCACACGAGAGCAAAACTCTTGCAACCATCACGTTCCAGAACTATTTCAGGCTTTACTCCAAACTTTCGGGTATGACGGGTACTGCCGAAACAGAAGAAACAGAATTCCAGACCATATATAATTTAGACGTTGTGGTTATCCCCACAAACAAACCTATGATACGCATAGACCACGGCGATGTGGTTTATAAAAATCAGGTGGGCAAATACCATGCCGTTATCGACCAGATAGTTGAGTGCCACAAAAAAGGTCAGCCTGTTTTAGTCGGTACGGTTACTATAGAAAAATCAGAACTTTTAAGCGCACTGCTTAAGAAAAAGGGAATCCCGCATCAGGTGCTCAACGCAAAACACCACGAAAAAGAGGCAGAGATAGTTGCACAGGCAGGTAAAAGCGGTGCAGTTACCATTGCTACCAATATGGCTGGTCGCGGTACCGACATTATGCTTGGCGGTAACGCAGAGTTCCTTGCCAAAAAAGAGATGAAAAAACGTGGCTATACAGACGAAATGATACTTGAGTCAATCGGTTTTTCCGAAACAGATGACGAGGAAATTTTAGAGGCACGTGCTACATTCAAAGAACTTGAAAGCAAGTTTAAAGCAGAGATTTCTGCAGAACATGACGCTGTTGTATCTGCAGGCGGACTTTATATAATCGGTACAGAACGCCACGAGTCACGCCGTATAGATAACCAACTCCGCGGACGTTCGGGCCGTCAGGGCGACCCCGGCGAATCTAAATTCTTTATCGCTTTAGAAGACGACCTTATGCGCCTTTTCGGTTCTGAAAGACTTCAGGCGGTTGTTTCAACCTTAGGTCTTGCAGACGACGAGGCAATCGAGCACAAAATGCTTACCGGTGCTATAGAAAACGCACAGAAAAAGGTAGAGGGCAACAACTTCCAGGTACGTCAGCACGTATTAAAGTACGACGACGTTATGAACGAGCAGAGAAACACCATCTATTCACAGCGCCAGTCTGTTTTAAATGGCGAGAATTTAAGAGAGTCCATCATCACTATGATAGGCGGCTTTGTGGATAATATTATAGACTCCTACACCGGCAGCGCAGAGTTTATCGACGACTGGAATATGACCGGTATGGCAGAGTATGTGGAAAGATTTTTCGCACCTGCAGGTCTTTTAAACTTTACCGCTGACGAGCGTGAAACTATGACCAAAGAAACCCTGCGTGAAATCTTAATGGACGCCGCTATGAAGCGTTATGAAGAAAAAGAGGCAGAGTTCGGCGCAGAGCAGTTCCGTGAGATTGAGCGTATAGTACTGCTGCAGGTTGTAGATAACCGTTGGATGGACCATATAGACAATATGGACCAACTGCGCAAAGGAATAGGCTTGCGTGCATATGCACAGCGTGACCCCGTTATTGAGTATCAGGACGAGGGATATAATATGTACGAGGAAATGCTCGGCAATATCCGTGAAGATGTTATAAAACTCCTGTTCAGCGTAAGGATAGAGCGTCAGCCCGTGCGTGAAGAGCCAAAAGCGCAGAAAATCACCGCATCACACGGCGGCGACGGAACAATCGAGAAAAAACCGGTTGTAAAAGGCACTAAAATCGGCAGAAACGACCCATGCCCCTGCGGCAGCGGCAAAAAGTATAAAAAATGCTGTGGAATGAATGCGTAGAATATAATAAGTTTGATTATTGCAAAATAAGGAACAGATGGGATTACGGCTACGAAGCCATTTCGATTTATGGTTTTGAAGGTCGACCTATGGAGGAATTGGCAAACAAATTAATGTGAAATTGCTTTTTGGCTTCCAAAACCGATGCGATTAATTACATATAACATATAAAGCATCGGTTTAGCACGCATGAAATGAGTTTTCATTGCGTGCGGTGGTTAAAGGCAAAAAGCAATGAACATATATTTTGCCCAATCCTGTAACCAGGCGACAAGGGGGTTGCCAAGGGGGAACACCCCCTTGGAGAAAAAATTTTAAAAATAAATTTTTAAATGTACTTTTGTGACCAAAAGTACCAAAAGTCCCGGGGGTTCGGATTCCCCCGGACCCCTAAAACCGCTTAGGGGATTCTCCCCTAAGAACCCCGTTTAATAATGCATACTAAAAAAGA
>JAZSLD010000170.1:0-1774 GCA_045535195.1 Clostridia bacterium
TTTCAGGGTGCTTTAAGCAGTTTTGAACATCAGATTTTCATATTTAGACGCGAAACAAAACCCCCGTAATACTGACGTATTTCGGGGGTTTTTGACAAAGTATAAATTGAAAATATGGATTCAAAACCAATACTTCCTTATTGCTATCGGCCTAAAAAGTAACAGGCTTTTTTGTGTAAATATATGTATTAGTAATTTTCTTTTCTCACTTCAAAGAAACTCTGCGGATGAGCACAAGTAGGACAAACTTCGGGTGCTTTTTTACCAATTACAAGGTGTCCGCAATTGCGGCATTCCCACATAATCTCTTCACTCTTTTCAAACACTTTGTTCATTTCAACATTGCTTAAAAGTGCACGATAGCGTTCCTCGTGCGCTTTTTCAATTTTAGCAACAAGGCGGAACTGTTCAGCCAATCCAGTAAAGCCTTCTTCTTCAGCATCTTTGGCAAATCTGTCATACATATCTGTCCATTCATAATTCTCGCCTTCGGCAGCGTGAAGCAGATTTTCTGCTGTGTTGCCGAGTTCACCGAGAGCCTTAAACCAAAGTTTAGCATGCTCTTTCTCGTTATTAGCAGTTTCCTCAAATATAGCGGAAATCTGCTGATAACCTTCTTTTTTAGCAACAGAAGCAAAATACGTGTACTTGTTTCTTGCCTGACTTTCGCCGGCAAAGGCTTCCATCAAATTTTTTTCTGTTTTTGAACCTTTTAAATTCATTTTTGTTTCCTCCTTAATTATTATTTATTATTAGCAACATTAATTCTTGTAATAGCGCGCAAAAGTTTTCCTTTTGCCTTATCAAGTTGCGCAATATCGGCTGATGAACCAATAATTTTTTCTGCCTCGTTTTTTGCATTTTCTGCGCGGACAACGTCAATATTATCCGCCCATTCAAATGCATTGGCAGCGATTTTCACTTCTTCTTTATCACAACTTACAACCCCGCCGATACACGCAGCGGTTTTCCAATCATTACCGATTTTCACACGTGCCTCTCCTACTGTAAGCGGCGCTGCAAACGGAGCGTGACCTTTTAATATTCCAACATTTCCCGTGGTGGTACGCACAATAACAGATTCTGCCATGCCGTCATACACAATGCCGTCGGGAGTTACAACAGTTAATTTGAATTCTGACATACTTGCCTCCGTTATTTACTTTCCTTAGCGGCTTTTTCAATAACCTCATCAATAGTACCGGCAAACAGAAATGCAGACTCAGGTAAATCATCATGTTTACCCTCTACAATCTCTTTAAATCCGCGTATGGTTTCTTTAAGCGGAATGTATCTGCCCTGCATACCGGTAAACTGTTCTGCTACTGAGAATGGTTGCGACAAGAATCTCTGTACTTTTCTTGCTCGGTTAACGATAATCTTATCTTCTTCAGTAAGTTCATCCATACCCATAATAGCAATAATGTCCTGAAGTTCTTTATATCTCTGAAGTATATGCTGAACAGCCTTGGCAGTTTCGTAATGCTCCTGACCTACTATTTCGGGAGAAAGTATTCTTGAAGTAGACTCAAGCGGGTCAACCGCAGGATAAATACCCAATGACGCAATATTTCTTGAAAGTACTGTAGTGGCATCAAGGTGAGCAAAAGTAGTTGCAGGCGCAGGGTCAGTTAAGTCATCGGCAGGTACATATACCGCCTGAACAGACGTGATAGAGCCTTTTTTTGTAGAAGTAATTCTTTCCTGCAAAGCGCCCATTTCAGTAGCCAGTGTAGGCTGATATCCAACCGCAGATGGCATTCTGCCCAAAAGG
>JAZSLD010000036.1:0-7293 GCA_045535195.1 Clostridia bacterium
GTTAGACTCACCAGTTAAAATGTCGAGCAGTTCTTTATAAGAATGTCCCGTATTAACTGCAAAATCGCCGCTTTTATACTTAGAGTCCATACCGCTGAACGCAGCATATATTTTAAATACAAAAGGATACTCTATAACACCCCTTGCTTTTAGCATATCAACAATCTCGCCGCCCGTAGCGCCTTTGGGGACGGTCATTTCAACATTTGTTCCCGCACCGCCGAATACGTCTGTATATACATTTAGCGCAAATATTATAACGGAAAGGCACACAAACGCCGCCACAATTGTTTTTATAAGTTTTTTCATATCGTACACCTCGTGATTTTATTTTACACTATACATATAAAAATGTCAAACAGGATTACGCAAAAACATATTGTGCAGTTGTTTTGAAAGTGCAAATTATATTATTGACGAAAAGGACACAGTAAATAAACTGTGTCCTCTTTTTATGTATGATTATTTTTTAAGTAAGTCGCGAATTTCTGTAAGAAGTACAACTTCGTCAGACGGTTTGGGTGGCTCTGCAGCTGCCTCCTCTTTTTTACGTTTGAATGCATTTAAGAATTTAACAACAATAAACACCACAAACGCCAGAATGAAGAAATTTATTATCTGGTTTAAAAATGTTCCGTATAAAATTGCAACCTCGGGTACTTCGCCCTCTGCTGCTTTAAGAATAAACTTAAAGTCGGAAAAGTCTATACCGCCGATAAGCCAGCCTATAACCGGCATAATAACATCTTTAACCAGCGAGTTTACAATACCTGTAAACGCTGAGCCGACTACAACGCCGACTGCCATGTCAACCACGTTGCCTCTTGATACGAATTCTTTGAACTCGCCTATAAAGCCTTTTGCTTTATCTTTCATAATTTTATCCTCCGTTTTTTATATATTAATTTACATAGTTCATAGGGTTTTGAACTTCGTCGTTATAACGCACCTCAAAGTGTACGTGCGGGCCGGTACTGTTACCGGTACTGCCCACAGTAGCAATGGTTTCGCCTTTTTTAACCACATCGCCAACATCAGCAAGCAGGCTGTTACAATGAGCATAGTATGTTACATAACCATTATTATGGTCAATTTTTATAACTTTGCCGTAACCGCCACTCCATCCGGAGAAAATTACAGTACCGTTATCTGCTGCTACAATCGGGTCGCCTGCATTTCCGCAAATATCGACACCCGTATGATTGCCCGAACGGCGTGAACCGAAGCGAGAACTTATTGTTCCGTAATACGGGCGCATAAACGAGCCTGTACCCACATTTGCGGGGCGAGCCTTAGTACCTACTGCACGCATCTGCATAACAGGTTCACACACAACCTCGCTGCTTATTACAGTCTGGTTTACAACAGCACCGTTTGCACGCTCTATCTTCTCTGTAACGGCGGTTATGCCGTTAGCGCCTGCCTGCAGAATTTTTTCGCTGCCCTCGTAAATAGTTGCATCTTCTGTAACCTGTTCTTCAAACGGCACGGTGGTTTCATAACTTAATGTATCGGTAGTCAGCACGGTGATGATAGGTTTCCACACGGGTATAACAACTGCATCAGAAGTATTAATATACTCGCCAATTTCGGGATTTAATGATTTTAAATATTCAACTTCTAATCCGTTATCTGCAGCAAAATCTGCAAAGGCAATTTTTTCATCAACCGCAACGGTATTATAAAGCGTTGTAAAACCCTGAAGTCTTTCTAAAGCAGCGGCGCTGTCCATAACAATAACAGACGGAACATATTCATAAAGCACCTTAACATCTTCTTTAAACGAAACCTGCGTGGCATCGTCTGTTTTATAAGCAGAGGCAATCTGCGCAATAATATCGTCTGCCTGCGCCTTATCGTCAAGCGCAGCAAATGCGATATCGTCAACTTCAACAGCATAAGCCTGCACCATAACATCTGATGTAGACTTAATATTTTCGCAAACAGTTTCCACATCTGTAAATGCTGCACGTCTTATAATTGCAGGAACGTATGTGATTTTTGCGCTTATAATATCTTCTCCGCTTACATACTGTGCAAATTCTGCGTTTATATTATCAACGCATTTCTGAGCAAATGCCTTATCGGTTACATAACCCAGTTCAGTATCACCTATAAACGCATTATAAGCGAACGAAAAATTAATGTTAAACAACAATGTAAGCGACAATGCCGCTACTGCAACAAGCGCACTTGCAACAGTTTTTTTATTAAATGCATTATAAAATGCGATTATCTCTTTTTTTATACCGCTAAAATAAGTTTTTAATGTTTTTGTCGTTTGGGTGGTTTCGGTGTTTTTATCAACCTGTGCATATGCTTTGGCAATGCAATTACGCTTGACACTTTTACTGTCGGCATCTGCAGTATTGATTTTGACAAACCGCATTTTCTCACCTTCTTTTCTTTAGCCGAAGCAATATAATCCGAACCACGATTTTCAGATGCAGATTTTCGTTTTTACTTCGGCTAGTAATAGTTTATTTATTTATTTAGAAAATATGTAAATTTTGTAATAGTTTCTTAACAATTTTGTAACTATTTTATTGTAATACAAAATAGAGTATATCATAAAAATTTAAAAAAAGCAACCTTTTATTAAATATTTACACATTATCGTTGCGCAAAAAACTGGGGTGTGTTACCTACTATAATAGTCTGTGCAACCATTACAGATGTACTTACGGTACCTTTTATTTTTGCAACGGCAGATATGGCACGCATATCGGCGGTGATGTCTATATATATCTCGTGGCGGGTCTGGTTAATACCCGCATCAGTAAACTGCGAACGGAAATCCACCTTAACATTTCCGTATGGGACTATGCAAAACGGTATTTTCGGGCCGATTCCGGACAGTAGTATTATATCTGTAAGATTGCCGAGAGGAATTGTAAAGCCTTTACTGCCGAACTGCTCTATATCATTTAAAATATCTACCGCAAGTGAAGATTTGAATTTATTTATCTCTGCCGTATCAGCAATTATGGAAGTTATCTGCCCGTCGTCATTATACGATATATCCATAAGTTTATTATACATATCGCCGCTGAGTTTTTCTAAAACGGCAGAATTTATTATATTGGTTGCGTTTGCTTCAAGCAATTTTTGCGCAACGTCTTCTATAACAGGATAAACATTTACAATGGCAGAACAGATGCAATATGTAACAGATGTAATTATAAGCAGCACAACAGCCCAGCGGCTTATACGCTTTTTGCGTGCAGGGCAAATATACGTTCTGTACGGTCTGCCGAACTTCATAGTGCCGAACTTCTTTTTCATATACTCACTCCTTACCTATTATATAATTTTGTATCAGTTTCAATCTCTGCCTAAATATTGCAAACAGAGATGGATGCTTATACAAATAATGCTTACATAGAATAAATCACTAATTTATACAGAAAATACTTTAAGAGGTGATGCGTATTAAAAGGCCAAAAAAGTTTTTACTGATATTTATGATTCCGCTTATATACCTTATGTGTGCTATATTAAATATTACGGTTTTTAAAGGTAATGAGTATTCGCATATGGCGGCAACACAGCGGACAAACCAAACAGAAACAAGCAGAGGCATTATAACCGACAGAAATATGATACCATTAACGGGAGCAGATATAAGATACACAGACAGTTCGTTAGCACGCCACGTTATCGGCTACACAGATTCTTACGGCGGCGGCATAAGCGGAATTGAAAATGAACTTGACAGCGAATTGTCGTCAACCGTTAAAAGTTCATATTCGTCGCTAAAAGATGCAAATGGTAATAAAATACCTAATTTTAAAACAGACGATTTTAAAACAAGTCAAAAATATGTAAAACTTACCCTTGACTATCATATTCAAAATATAGTTGAAAATGTTCTTGACGAAAATTCTGTTTCGGGCGCGGCGGTAGTTCTTGATGCAGAAAATTTTGATATTCTCGCCATGGCAAGCAGACCGAATTTTAACCAGAACAATATAGCAGATTATATTGGCTCCGGCGGAACAGCTCTTATAAACAGAGCCGAAGTTCCCTATAAAGCAGATGAATTATGCACCGCAGTGCCGCTTTTGTTTACCGAACCCGAAACAACGCCTCTGCAAGCCGCAGAACTGATTTGCACAGTTGCCGCCAAGGGAATACGCAAACAAAGCAATATCATCAACGGAATTGCGCTCGAAAACGGATATATAATAAAATCTATGCGCAACAACAATCAAAAAAGAATTTTACCGAAAGCGGTTGCAAAACAAATTCCAAACGAAATATCAGGCGGAATATGGGCAATAGGATATTTTCCTTATGAAAATCAGCAATATGCCGTGTCTGTATTGATTGAAAACGGTAGAGATACAAATAAAGTTTATAGAGAAATTAAAGAAAGAATATTTTCGTTGAATATGCAATAAAAAAGACGGCTTTGCCGTCTTTTTTATCCTTTTACTGCACCGTCGGACACACCACGGACGATATGCTTTTGCAAAAGAAGAAAAACTATAATGATAGGAATGATAGATACGAACACCGCAGGGAAGATAAGTTCCCAGGGGTTACCGAACTGCCCTGATGTCATTTTTGCAAAGTAGAGTTCCAGAGTGAGTGTTCTTGAAGAGGCGTTACCTATTACAAGGAACGGCAGCAGATAGTCGTTCCATATCCACATAGAGTTTAATATGATTACTGTTGCCGTGGTGGATTTCATAAGTGGAAACACCACCGTAAAGAATGTTTTTATCATTCCGGCACCATCAATAAGGGCAGCCTCTTCAATTGACGGCGGTATGCTTTTTACAAAGCCATGGTACAAAAATATTGACAGACTTAGCCCGAAACCGCCGTACATAATGATTAGCCCTAAAATGTTTTTAAGCCCTACGCCCTCGAACAGACTAAGCAGTGGATACATAACCGCCTGAAACGGAATCAACATTGCGGCAGTAAACATATAAAGCATAACGGACGAAGTTTTTGTTTTTGCCCTTGCAACCGCCCATCCCGCTAAAGATGACGCCAAAACAATAAGCGCAACTGAAAGCACGGTGACTATAAATGTTATTCCAAGCGAACGGAAAAAGTTAATTTCCTGCGCCGCAGTTAATATATAGTCAAAATTCCAGTTAATCGGCAGCGACATTGGCGATGCCACAATCTCTGTCTGCGATTTAAACGAGTTTATAAGCAAAAACGCAACGGGTGCTAAAGTAATCAATGCAAAAACAGTTAAAGCAATATACAAAACTGTGAGTAGAACTTTTTTTCTCAATGCAGTTCCACCTCCCTGCGTTTGGTAACGTACAACTGTACAAGTGTAACGACTGCAATAAGCACAAAGAACACTACCGCCTGAGCCTGCGCCATACCATAGTCGGGCGGTGCGGTATCTCTTGTGGTACGCAATATCTGCGTTGCTAAAAGTCTGGTGTTAAAGTTACCATCGGTAAGGGCAATATTCTGGTCAAGGAGTTTAAAGCAGTTTGCCAGCGTTAAAAAAAATACTATCGTTATAGCCGGCATCAGCATAGGCAAAGTTATAACCCTGAATTGCGCCAATGCTCCCGCGCCGTCAATCTGCGCCGCCTCGTAAAGGTCACGGGGGATAGTGTTAAGACCGGTAATATAAATTATCATCATATATCCCGCCATCTGCCACGTTACGAGTATAACAAGTGCAAAAAGAGCCTTGGTATTATCCTGAAGCATATTGGTAAGCGCCGGTATATGAATAAGCCCCTGCGGACCGAACAGCACGTCCGAAAACACATTCTGGAATATAAACTGCCATATAAAACCCAGCGCAAGTCCACCAAGCAGATTTGGCAGGAAAAACACAGTTCTGTATATCGCACCGCCACGGGCTACGGTGGTTATCATCATAGCAAGCGTAAGCGACACTATATTTATGGCAATAACCGCCGTAACGGTGAACTTAATGGTATACACAAATGCGTTTAGAAACTTTTCATTTTTAAAAGCGTTAATATAATTTTCAAATCCCACGAAGGATTCAAATGCATTGGCTCCGCCTGCAAAATAGGTGCCGCGCCACGATGTGAACGAATAAAGAACACCCGTTACAAACGGTATAACAATTACCGCAAAAAACAGTATAAGCGCAGGCAACGAAATAGGCAGAAGCCACTTTCTGTAATACTTATCCATGTGTTAAATCAATCCTTCCCGAGAAAATAAGCATTTTACTTCATTTCGTTCCACTTAGAAATTCCGTACTCGGCAATAGCAGAGTAATCTTCTTCAGTCCAGTTTTCTTTAGTAAGATATTTTTCCATAATTTCAAGTCCAAGTACATCTCCGGACCAGTTTACAGGCGCACCGCCGTACGGGTTGGAAATAACGTCGCCGTCTTCCATATATCTTATAATAGAGTTGCTTAAAGAGTTATCTGTAGTAATATTCTGGTGGTCTGCATTATAAGGAACGAACGCCATATCTTCGGTTACAAATTTTTGTCCTGATTCAGAGGTATTAAGCCATACAAGAAAATCCATTGCAGTTTGTTTCTGCTCGTCAGTTGCTTTCGCATTTATTGCGTAATAGTTGGGCACATATACAGAGATTGAACGGTTTAACTGCTCTGCTGTACCTACGCTTGAAGTGACGTCGGCGTCCGTTAAAGGCAGTTTAACGGGGATAAACTCAAGCGTTTTAACAATTTCTTCGTCGATTTTTGCTATATTGGTATACGCCCAGTTACCCTGTTTAATAAACAGAGCCTTGCTTTGAGCAAAAATCTGTACTGCAGAGTCGTAATTTGCTGTAGTTGTGTTTATAAACTCGGCACCTCGTGTTACTGCTCCGTTCATACCTGCTGCGTATGATGTTTTAAAGTCCAGCGCTCTTGCATAAGCAGTAAGCGGACCTTTAAGTGATGCAATCTGTGCATCTGTTGCAGCGGCGGCTGCGGCAGGGTTATCAAACACGGCGTTCAGTGCTACGTTTACCAGATGGTCGCCGTATGTCCATTTTTCTGCGCCGGCTATTGCAAATACGCCTGTAAGTTTTGAAGAAAGGTCTGTTTTTTCGTTTTGCAGTGTATAAGTTTCGCCGTCTAAAACAACAGACGCAACTGTATTATTTTTAATATATCCGTCAACCGCAATTACAAGATGAGACAGCTTCAGCCCGATCTGCTCATCAACAACCGCAGCCGTATGGCGGAGGACTTTTTCACGCCCGAGGATGCGCTGAACGCGGAGGAGAACGCCGATTGGGAGGCTTGTATGACCTTCAACGGCATTTCGTGGGGATATATCGACGAGCAGCAGGTGAAGCCTTATTCCT
>JAZSLD010000114.1:0-3869 GCA_045535195.1 Clostridia bacterium
AGTTAACACTTGTCTTCCTAAGACCGCTTGGCCTCCGACTTAGAAGCACAGAAAATCGGAGGTGACAAATAATGGTAGTATTTGAAAAACCAAAGGCACTTACAGAAAACACTTTGCATTATTGCCCCGGTTGCACACACGGTATTATTCACCGCTTGGTTGCAGAGGCTATTGACGAATTAGGTATCCGCGGCAGAACAATCGGTGTTGCATCTGTTGGTTGCTCAGTATTTACTTACAATTACTTTAATGTGGATATGGGTCAGGCAGCGCACGGCAGAGCACCTGCTGTTGCTACCGGTGTTAAGCGTTCTGATAGCAATAACATTGTATTTACATATCAGGGCGACGGCGACCTCGCTGCTATCGGTACTGCTGAAACTGTTCACTCCGCTGCAAGAGGTGAAAATATTACTGTTATTTTCGTTAATAATGCTATTTACGGTATGACAGGCGGCCAGATGGCTCCTACAACATTGCCGGGTCAGGTAACACAGACCTCACCTTATGGCAGAGATGTTGAAAAAGTCGGTTATCCTATTAAAGTTTGCGAGATGCTTTCTAATGTTGACGGCGCAACATATCTTGAAAGAGTTGCTGTTAACAATGTAAAGAATATTAAAAAAGCAAAAGAAGCAATTAAAAAGGCCTTCCAGAATCAGATTGATGGTAAAGGTTTCTCATTAGTAGAAGTACTTTCTACTTGTCCTACTAACTGGGGTAAAACACCTGAAGATGCTCTTAAATGGCTTGAAAGTGAAATGATGCCTTACTATCCATTAGGAGTTTATAAGGATAAATATGCAGATGGGGAGGCTAAATAATGAGTAAGCAGATGTTAATTGCCGGATTCGGCGGACAGGGCGTACTTTTTGCAGGAAAATTCATTGCATACGCCGGTCTTATTGAAGAAAAAGAAGTTAGTTGGCTGCCATCATACGGTCCCGAAATGCGTGGAGGTACTGCAAACTGCAGTGTAATTTTAAGCGATACAAAAGTTGGTTCACCAATTGTAGATAAACCTGATGTTTTAGTTGCTTTGAATGCGCCTTCGCTTGATAAATATGAAAATGATGTGGTTCCCGGTGGTCACATTTTTGTTGACAGTTCGCTTATCGACAGAAAAGTTAACCGTACCGATGTAAGCGTACATTATATTCCTGCTTCCAAGATGGCGTCGGACGAAAATTTAAGCGGTCTTGCAAATATGATTATGATGGGACATATGATTAAGCACAGCGAAGTAATTGATTATGCAACAATTGAAAAATCTATGGCTAAGGTTGTTTCTGCAAAGAAACAAAATCTTTTTGATGCCAATAAAAAGGCTGTAGAACTTGGATACAACTATTAAGTTTTGATGAACTCATGCAAAATCGTAAGAAAGGCGTATTTCTTTAAAATGACAGATATAAAAATAACTGATGTTCGTGTTCATCCTGGTGATAGTGGATTTTTAATAGATGACGGTGAAACATCTATACTTTACGATTCCGGATTTGCTTTCACCGGAATCGGAATGGTAGATAAAATCAAAGAACAACTTGGAAACAGAAAACTTAATTACATATTCCTTACACATTCACATTATGACCATGTACTCGGCGCACTTTATGCCATGCGGCAGTGGCCCGATGCGAAAGTTATTGCAGGGGAGTATGCGGCAAAGATATTTAACAAACCGTCTGCAAAATCAGTTATGCGCAACCTTGATAAAAAGTTTGCAACCACTTGCGGAGCAGAACCATACGAAGATATTATTGACGAACTCAAGGTTGATATCACTGTAAATGACGGCGACATTATAACTGCCGGAAAGATGACATATAAAGTTGTTGATTTGCCGGGGCACACCAGATGTTCGGTTGGTTTTTATCTAATAGAGAAAAAACTTCTGCTTAGTACCGAAACTCTTGGTATATATGCCGGAAACGGAATTATATTACCATCTTTTTTGGTAGGGTATGAGATGACACTTGACTCTATTAAAAAGGTTGAAAATATGGATGTTGAGAATATTCTTGTTCCTCATTACGGTTTGCTCGACAGAGAACACACAGTAGTGTTTTTAAAAAAAGCAAAAGAAGTTGCCCATATGACTGCCGAAGATTTTTCTGCAAGAATTAAAAACGGGCAGACAGACAATGAATTAATTGAGTATTTTAAATCAATTTATTATCATGATTATATCAAAGTCATCTATCCGATAGACGCTATTGAACTTAATACAAGTTGTATGATTAATTTGATAAAACGTGAATGTTTATAAATTAAAAAGCGTATTGCTTAGGCAATACGCTTTTTAATTTTCGTCTTTTTTAGTTTGCAGATATTTTTCAACCTTCTTTTTAATTCGCTGAAGTGCATTGTCAATTGATTTTTCGCTTTTATCAAGTTTTTTTGCTATTTCGCTATAACTTTTTCCATCCAAGAAAAGATTCATTACTTTCCACTCGAATTTGCTTAACACTTCGGACATCTTAGTGAGTATTGAAGAAAAATGTTCTTTTGTAATCATTATTTCTTCGGGGTTGAAATTATCTTTTTCTGCGATCATATCAATCATCATACGCTCTGATTCTTCGTCATAAACAGATTTATTTAAAGATATATATGAGTTTAACGGAATATGCTTTTGGCGTGTGGCGGTTTTAATAGCGGTAATTATCTGCCGCGTAATGCAAATTTCAGCAAATCCTCTGAACGATGCCGGTTTATCAGAGTCATAGTCGCGTATGGCTTTGTATAGACCAATCATACCTTCCTGGATTATATCTTCTTTATCAGCACCTATCAAAAAATATGTTCTTGCACGTGACTTCACAAAATTTTTGTATTTTTTAATTATATAATCGGTGGCTACGTTATCACCGGATTTTGCCATAAAGACAATTTCTTCATCGCTTAAATCTTTATATTGAGAAGGAACTTCGGAATACGACACTGTGCCACCGCCTTTCATCGCTTGATATTAATAATATTTTAAACAAGTTTTGCTTTTTTGTCAAGGAATAAGTAATACTATAGGACATGCCGGCATATTATTTATCGAGGTGGTCACAATGGATAAAGTTTATATAAAAGAACTTATTAACTACATATCGCCAAATTTGCGTCAATGTTTAAAAGAAATTGATGTAAGCAGATGGAACAAAGCAGAAGAAATCCGTATTACACTCGGCAAACCCGCTATGCTTTGTTATAATGACGGTTTTGAATATATCTATAAAGAAGATGAACCCTTTATTTGCGACGAACAGAGTATCAAAGAAACATTGATGCTTATAACAGACAATTCCATATATGCTGCAAATGAAAAACTGATAAACGGATTTATAACACTTAAAGGCGGACACCGGGCAGGGGTATGTGGCAGCGTTGTTATTAATGGTGGGAAAATATCAGCAATAAAAGATATATCCTCTATAAACATACGCATAAAAAGAGAAATCATTGGTGCTGCAGATAAAGTAATTAAATATATTATTTGTGACGGACAAATACAAAACACACTGATTATATCGCCACCACAATGCGGAAAAACAACTCTGCTGCGCGACATTGCCAGAACCTTGGGCAGAAACCGAAGAGTATCAATCGTTGACGAAAGAAGCGAAATCGCCGCGATGTACAATGGTGTGGCACAGAACGACGTTGGATTACGCACGAATGTACTTGATAATTGCCCCAAAGCCGAGGGGATACCGCTTGTTATTCGCAGTATGTCGCCCGAAGTGGTGATTACCGATGAAGTAGGCGCAGAAAGTGATACCTCTGCAATTAATTATGCAGCATCAAGCGGTGTTAAAATAATTACATCTGCACATGGAGGCAGCGTAAATGATTTAATACAAGTCGGATCGTAGCCA
>JAZSLD010000015.1:0-3092 GCA_045535195.1 Clostridia bacterium
CGTGTTATTGATGCTTATTCATCACGAAGTAAGCGTGGGTTTTATATGGGCGGAAGATTTCCATTTGGTTTTGAACTTAAAGAAACTTTTATTGATGGAATACGGACAAAAATGTATGAGCCCATTGATGCTGGAGCAGAAATCATCAGGTTGATTTTTTCGCTTTATGCTGAACCGCAAACTTCTTTGGGCGATGTGATGCGTTATTTAGAAAAGCACGGCATACGAAAGCGCGATGGTAAACTGTTTAACAGAAGTCGTATTCGCGATGTTGTGATAAACCCAGCGTACGTAAAAGCCGATTATAATTTGTATGAGTTTTTTAAGGCGCAAGGTACAAATATAGTAAATGAACCGGCAGATTTTATTGGGGTTAACGGTGCGTACCTTTATTCAGGGGACAGTTTAAAACGAAAAACAATATCTTTAGAAGGACACACGTTAGTTCTGGCACCGCATATGGGGTTGGTTGATTCATCAATATGGATAAAATGCCGTACTAAGTGCTTGAATAATCAAAGTGTTGCAAAGCCTGTTAAAGCAAAAGCAACATGGCTTGCAGGAAAGATTAAGTGTGCATATTGCGGTTACGCCCTTAATGCTAAGATTTATAAATGTAAAACTAAGGCTGATAACCGTTATTATCTTTGCACAAATAAGTATCATGCGGGCGGATGTAATTTTGGTTCGTTGAATGCAGATGAGGTGGATAATATTATTTTTAACGAAATGCTTAAAAAACTGGAAGAATTTAAAACATTATCAAAGCAAAAGCAAGACGGTGTCAATGCACAGGTAATAGAGATAAAAACAAAAATTAAAAAGATTGATGAAGAAATATCTTCGTTAGTTGATAAGATTACAACTGCTAATGATACTGTTATGAATTATATAAATGAACGGATTTCCCAGTTGGATGCTAAGAAGAAAGAACTTCAGTCAGATATAATAAAGATTGAACAAAATAAGCATTGTAATATCGGTGCTATATCTAATTATATGGATAAATGGGAACAACTTTTATTAAGTGATAAGATTACAGTTGTAGATGCGCTGATTGAGCGCATTGATGCAACAAAAGACAGTCTTGATATCAAGTGGAAAATATAAAATTTTTTATTACAAAAGCATTCTACTGTGATTGTTCAGGTGAAGCCTTAATGAGCCTGCAGAACAGGTGCTTAAAGGGGTATTCAAAGGGATAAAAATAAGCAGAGTAAAAACTCTGCTTATTTTTTTTCGTCAACATAAACTAATATATCTTCAACGTTGCAATTCAAAAAGGAACATAAATCATTAAGAGTTACTGTGCTTATGGGCTTATTGTGCTTAAGGCGGTCAATAAGGCTGCGGCTTACGTTAAATTCCTTTATCAACTTATAAGTGGTTATGTTTTTTTCTTTTAAAGTTTTATAAAAAGGCTCGTAAGAGATCATAACAATATCCTCCCACGAAATATGATAAAATATACTCTGCCTCTTGACAATTGTCTATATATAGAGTACAATTTATATAAAAGTTAACTTATTGTTCTTGAAATAAAGATTATTCGTGTGGTATAATATAGACAAACCTAGGAGGAAATACTATGAAAAAACTACTTGCTACTATAATAACTTTAATTACTTTGTTTTTATGTGCTTGCACACCAAATATTGCACCAATTCAAACTAATACACCGCCTGCAAACAATGTTACACCAACGCCTTATCTTGTTGCAGACCCAACGCCCGAGGCAGTTGAAACAAAAACTTCGCCTATTGCGCAGGTAAATATTAGCGAAGACGGAAAATTAAATTTGCGTAGCAACCCAAATACAAGTTCAAAAGTAATAACGACTTTGAAGGATAACCATATAATACAAGTGGTTAAAATACAGGGGGATTGGTGTTTTGTAAACACAAGTAAAGGTACGGGGTGGTGTGCAAAAAAATACCTTGATTTTATAGATATTTCAAATGGTTTTGAAGAACTTGACAAAATTTATCTTGCAGAAACGGGATATAATGCAAGTCGCGTTTATAAAACGATAGCGGATAACGAACAATATAAACCTTATTATTTGCGTTGTTATTATTATTTTTGTTTTGATTCAGATGCGCGCCTGGCTAGCGAAGCCTGTGACGCATACTTGTTTGATAGTGAAAATAATTTTATAAGCATATTGCCAGGAGTTTTTTCGGATTGGAAAGCATTTAATTATCAAAGATATGGAGTTATTTCTTTGGATGTGAGAACTTTTAATTTTTCTAATACTTCGCCTGATTCTAATAAGTGGGCAAGTGATATTGTGCTTGTAAGTGGATCGGTACTACAAACGGGAACCGAACAGCTTTTTAGCAATGTGAAGGTAGAAGACAGATACTCTGTTATAAACGATTTATGGGATGGTGGTGCTGAAGAGTATTATTACGAGCATTTTGTATATACTGATGGTTATTATGTTAGAGAGGACTATGAATATAACATAGAGGCAACGGAAAAACTTGATTCGTTTAACGGATGGTGTTATTCTTCTAAAAGTAATGTTTTTAATTCAAAATATGACCAGTATGCCATAAATGAGGTTTTTGATAAAAATTATAAAAAGCAATAATAAATATCCAACCTATTGACTTTTTCCAAATAAAATTGTATTATATTACTATGGAAAAGATAAAAGAACTGCTTAAAAAATATAAGGATATAATTTTATACGTCATCTTTGGCGGGCTTACAACGCTTGTAAATATGGTTGTATTTTGGGCGTGCGATGAGCTTTTAGCACTTGACGTGCTTGTTTCAAACGTAATAGCGTGGTTTTTTGCCGTGTTGTTTGCGTTTTTAACCAATAGAGTTTGGGTGTTTAACGCTAAAACAAAGGGCGTAGGGCAGTTTTTAGTACAGGCAGTAAAGTTTTATGCAGGGCGCCTTGCAACGCTTGGAGTTGAAGAAGTGCTTTTGCTTGTATTTATCTCGTGGCTTGCATTACCAACAATGCCCGTTAAGCTTGCGGCACAGGTGATAGTTATAGTGCTTAATTACGTTATAAGTAAGCTGATTATCTTTAAAAATAAATAAAAAAGGAAGGCTTTTAACCTTCCTTTTTATAT
>JAZSLD010000134.1:0-8375 GCA_045535195.1 Clostridia bacterium
CTTTGCCCGTCAGGAAGATGCTGATAATGTCGAAGAAATTGTTACTGATATAATATATGATGTCAGAAGAAACGGCGACAATGCTCTTTATAAATACGCTAAAAAATTTGATAAGGCTAATCTGAATTCTCTTTGCGTTACAAATGATGAGATTGAAGATGCTGTTAAATCCATTGAACCAGAATTCATCCGCATACTTGAACAAGCAGCAAAAAACATACGCTCTTTTCATGAAAAACAGGTGCGCACCAGTTACATTATATCTGAAGAAAACGGCGTTGTAACCGGTCAGAAAATCACACCTATCGATAAGGTTGGTTTGTATGTGCCGGGCGGAACTGCTGCATATCCGTCAACGGTGCTTATGGACTCAATACCAGCAAAAATAGCCGGTTGTAAAGAAGTTGTTATGGTTTCACCACCAAACAGCGAAGGTAAAATTAATCCTGTAATACTTGCAGCAGCATATGTTGCCGGTGTTGATAAAATATTTAAAGTTGGTGGCGCTCAGGCTATTGCCGCACTTTCTTACGGTACCGAATCGATTCCTAAAGTTGATAAAATTGTTGGGCCCGGTAATAAATTTGTTGCAGAGGCGAAAAAACAGGTTTTTGGTCAAGTTTCTATTGATATGATTGCCGGTCCGAGCGAAATTTTAATTATTGCCGATGGTAAAACCAACCCAAAATATGCGGCGGCAGATTTACTTTCTCAGGCGGAGCATGACAAAATGGCAAGCGCTGTTTTAGTTACAGATTCATACGAACTCGCTGAAAAAGTAAGTGTAGAACTTGAAAAGCAGATTCCTGCATTGGAGCGTAGTGAAATCGCCAGAACTTCTATAGACAAAAATGGAAAAATCATTGTAGTAAACGATTTGCAAACCGCTATTGAAATTTCAAACGAAATTGCTCCTGAGCACCTTGAACTTTGTGTTGACAATCCGTTTGATTATTTAGACCAAATCAAACACGCAGGAAGCATTTTTATGGGCAGAAACTGTCCTGAGGCTCTTGGCGATTATATGGCAGGGCCAAACCACACATTACCAACAAGCGGTACTGCAAGGTTTTCAAGCCCGTTGTCTGTAGACGATTTTGTTAAAAAGAGTCAGTATACTTACTATACTAAAGACGCATTGAAAAAAATTGCTTATGATGTTGAATACTTTGCTAATAAAGAAGGTCTTACAGCGCATGCCAAAAGCGCAGTAATAAGACTTGAGGAGTGATAAAATGAGCAGATTTTTTTCTGAAAAACATAAAAATCTGGTTGCATATACACCGGGTGAACAGCCAAAAGTAATGAATCTTATAAAACTGAATACGAATGAATCACCTTATCCGCCTTCTAAAAAAGCGATAGAAATGGCTGCTCAGGCTGCCGAAAAATTAAATTTGTATTCTGACCCCACGGCAAACAAATTGCACAGTGCGTTGGCAAAATGTTTAAATGTTAAAGAAACACAGGTTCTTGCTACAAACGGGTCTGATGAAATTTTAAATTTTGCTTTCATGGCTTTTTGTGATGACAAGCACCCTGCGGTGTTTCCGGACATAACGTACGGATTTTATCCGGTTTTTGCTGAACTTAATGGTATTGCCTATGAACAAATCCCGCTAAAAGATGACTTTACAATAAATATAGAAGATTATATAGGAATTAATAAAAATATATTTATTGCTAACCCTAATGCACCTACAGGGATTGCGTTATCTCTTTTAGATATCGAAAAAATTGTTTCATCTAATCCTGATAATATCGTAGTTATTGATGAAGCATATGTGGATTTTGGTGCAAGCAGTGCGGTTAGTCTTATTGATAAATATGACAATTTATTAGTAACACAGACGTTTTCGAAGTCGCGTTCATTTGCCGGTGCCAGATTAGGCTTTGGTATAGCCTGCGAAGAACTAATAAATGATTTAAACACAATTAAATACAGCACTAACCCATATAACATTAATTCAATGACTATGGCTGCCGGTATTGGTATACTTGAAGACGAAAAATACACCAAAAATAATTGTAAAAAAATAATTGAAACCCGCAAATATACTGTGGGCGAACTTACACGTTTAGGTTTTGTATGCACAGAATCAAGCGCTAATTTTATTTTTGCCAAGCATAAAAAATTATCCGGCAAGGATATATATCAAAAATTGCGTGACAACAATATTTTAGTCAGACACTTTGAAAAAGAGCGCATAAAAGATTATAATCGTATTACTGTTGGTAGTATGGAGCAAATGGAAACTATGGTTTCTGTGCTTAAAAATATTTTATAAAGGAATGAAAACTAATGAGATCTGCCGAAATTATAAGAAATACTCTTGAAACACAAATCAAACTCAAAATATTTCTTGATTCAAAAGAAAACACATATATCGATACAGGCTGCGGTTTTTTAGACCATATGCTTACACTTTTTTCTAAACACTCATGTATTGGTCTTACTGTGGAATGTAAAGGTGATGTTAATGTGGATTATCATCACACAGTTGAAGATATTGGTATATGCCTGGGTGAAGCCTTAAAAAAAGCACTAGGCGATAAAAGAGGCATTGCTCGCTATGGCAATTTTATCATGCCAATGGATGAAGCGCTGATTCTTACTGCAATAGATTTATCCGGAAGAGGTGTGCTTTCTTACGATTTGGATATACCTACAGAAAAAGTAGGCGATTTTGATACTGAATTGATTGAAGAGTTTTTTTACGGATTTGTTCGAAACTGCGAGTGCGCACTCCATATCAAGAAAATTAGCGGAACAAATTCTCATCACATAATTGAAGGAGCATTTAAGTCTGTTGCAAGAACACTCAAACAGGCAATTACGATTGATGCTGACAACGCTGATGAAATTCCTTCGACGAAAGGGGTACTGTAATGGTAGCCATTATAGAATACGGTGTTGGTAATTTATTTTCGCTTAAAAGTTCTTTAGATAAAATTGGCGTTAACGCTGTTGTTACACGCGACAAAGATATAATCACGGCGGCGGATAGAATTATTTTACCGGGAGTCGGTGCATTTGGTGATGCTGCCAACAAACTTAAAGAGAGCGGATTATTTGAATTTTTGAAAGAATTGGCATCTTCCGGAAAGCCTATAATGGGAATTTGTCTTGGTATGCAGTTGCTTTTTGAAAAAAGTTTTGAATATGGTGAGCACGAAGGTCTTGGACTTATCAAAGGTGCGGTTCGTCCTATTTCTGATGTTATAAGCAAAGATTTAAAAACCCCGCACATTGGCTGGAATTCGCTGAAATTCAAAAAAGATTCCAAAATATTTAAGTATATTCACGATGGCGACTTTGTATATTTTGTTCATTCTTTTTATGGTGCGGAATGTAACGAAAGCATAAGTGCGGTATCAGAATATGGGGCAGAACTTACTGCTTCGGTTGAAAAAGACAACATATATGGCTGTCAGTTCCATCCGGAAAAGAGCGGTGACGTAGGTCTTAATATTTTAAAAGCATTTTGTGAATTATAGTTTTGAAAGGATTTTGTTAAATGAAAATATTTCCTGCAATAGATTTATATAATGGAAAAGCAGTTCGCCTTTTTAAAGGTGATTACAACGATATGACTGTTTATTCCGATAATCCGATTGAAATAGCGATTGATTTTAAAAATCAAGGGGCAGACAATATACATATTGTGGATTTAGAAGGAGCCAAAACCGGTGAAACACCTAATATTCACGTGATTGAACATATTGTCAACAATACAAAAATGTTTACAGAGGTTGGCGGCGGTATCCGTTCAATGGATGTTATTAAAAAATATATTGATATTGGTGTTGACAGAGTTATACTTGGTACTGCTGCTGTCACTGATGAAGTTTTTTTAAAAACAGCATTAAATAGATACAGCGATAAAATCGCTGTCGGTGTTGATATTAAAGACGGTTATGTAGCAATCAAAGGTTGGACAGAAAAAAGCCAATATTCGTTTATTGAATTTATGCAAAAAATGCAGGATTTAGATGTAAAAACAATAATATGTACTGATATTTCAAAAGACGGTGCGATGCAGGGTACCAACATTTCTTTATATAAAGAACTTTCTGAAAAATTCAATATCAATATTATTGCATCAGGAGGAGTATCCTCTATAGAAGATGTCAAAAAACTTCGCGAAATGGATATGTATGGAGCAATAATAGGTAAAGCGTATTACACAAAATCCATTTCACTTAAAGAAGCAATAGAGGTAGCAAAATGATTACAAAACGAATTATTCCATGTTTGGATGTTAAGGACGGAAGAGTTGTAAAAGGCGTAAATTTTGAGGGATTATCTGATGTTTCCAATCCTGTTGACCTTGCCAAGTTTTATAGTGAAAACTTAGCTGACGAATTGGTTTTTTATGACATCACTGCTTCTAACGAAGGAAGAAAGTTATTTACAGACATTCTTTGTCAAACAGCAAAAAATGTATTTATACCATTAACTGTAGGTGGAGGTATAAATACGCTGGATGATTTTGACAGAGTATTAAAATGCGGTGCTGATAAAGTGAGTGTTAATTCCGGTGCAATAATAAATCCTGAACTGATTTATCAGGCTGCCAAAAGATATGGCGACCAATGTGTTGTTTTAAGCGTTGATATTAAACGAGTTAACGGCGAGTTCAGAGTTTTTGCAAAAGGCGGCAGAGAGGATACTGGCATAGAAGCAATTAGTTGGATTAAACGATGTGTTGATATGGGTGCAGGTGAAATTGTTGTTAATTCAATTGATACAGACGGCGTTAAAGGTGGTTTTGATATCGAAATGCTAAGTAAAGTTTGTGAGGCTGTCAGCGTACCGGTAATTGCTTCGGGAGGTGCAGGTTGCATTTCGGATTTTACAAAATTGTTTAAAGAATTACCCAAAGTTGATGCGGGTTTAGCTGCTTCTATTTTTCATTTTGGAGAGGTTAAAATACCGGATTTAAAAAATGAACTTAAGATGAATAATATTTCTGTACGAATATAAGAAAGGATACTGTTATGATTAATTTGGATACACTTAAATTTGATGAGAAAGGGCTTATTCCTGCAATTGTTGTTGATTCTGTGAGCAAAAAAGTTTTGACTCTTGCATATATGAACAAAGAAAGCCTTAAAATCTCTTTAGAAAAAAAATTGACATGCTTTTATAGCCGTTCACGTCAGGAATTATGGTTAAAAGGTGAAACAAGCGGTAATTTTCAGCATATTGTTTCTATTAAAGCAGATTGTGATAATGATGCATTGGTAATTGAGGTAGTACCGGAAGGTCCCGCATGCCATACTGGTAGTTTTTCTTGCTTTGAAAACAAACTGTGGCAAAACGAAGAAATTAACGATTTTTCTTATGATGCGCTTTTGGAACTTATTAAAGGAAGAAAAATCAACAAGCAGGAAGGCTCGTATACAACGTATCTATTTGAAAAAGGTATTGATAAAATTCTCAAAAAAGTAGGAGAGGAATGTACCGAGGTTATCATTGCAGCCAAAGCGGATGACAAAAAGGAAACTATATACGAAATTGCCGATTTAGCATACCACACAATGGTACTTATGATAGAGATGGGAATTTCTCTTGAAGATATTCATAATGAACTTGCTTCACGTCATGTTATCGACCATAAAATCAAGCAAGAAAAAATGACAAATTAAATTTTTATAAAATCCTCTTCAATTGACAGAGGATTTTTGTTTTATTTTAAAAAAACAGGGTAAAATATATATGTGACTTATTGCAAATTTACATTATTTGTATTATAATTATTGTATAACTTTTAAGTGCTTTTTGACAGGAGATGTTTTTATATGAAAATTAAAGTTGCAGTTGCAGGTTACGGCAATTTAGGACGTGGGGTAGAGAGTGCAGTTACTGCTGCTGATGATATGGAATTGGTTGCTTTGTTCACAAGAAGAGCACCCGAAAGCGTTAAAACATGCACGAATGTCCCTGTATATCATATTAGTAAGGCTATTGAAATGAAAGATGATATTGATGTTTTGATATTGTGCGGAGGAAGTGCTAATGACCTTCCTGAGCAAACCCCTCAATTAGCAGAAAACTTTAACGTAATTGATAGTTTTGATACGCACGCTAAAATCCCTGAACATTTTGAAAATGTTGATAAAGCGAGCCGTAAAGGCGATAAAATCAGTCTTATCTCTGCAGGGTGGGACCCCGGAATGTTTTCTATAAACCGTGTAATCGCTCAGGCGATACTCCCAAATGGCAAAGATTATACTTTTTGGGGACGTGGTGTAAGCCAAGGCCATTCTGATGCAATAAGACGCATCCCCGGTGTAAAGGATGCGCGTCAATATACAGTGCCCGTTGACGCTGCGGTATCAGCTGTGCGAAACGGTGAATGTCCTGAACTTACAACTCGCCAAAAACATACAAGAGAGTGCTATGTTGTAGCAGAAGATGGTGCTGATTTAAAAGAAATTGAAAACGCTATTGTTACAATGCCAAACTATTTTGCTGATTATGATACTACAGTAAACTTTATTTCACAGGAAGAACTTGATAATAACCACAAAGGAATTCCTCATGGCGGAATGGTTTTACGTTCCGGAACTACAGGTTTTAACAATGAACATAAACACATTATAGAGTATAACCTTACACTTGATTCAAACCCCGAATTTACCTCAAGTGTACTTACTGCATATGCCAGAGCAATTTATCGTATGTATAATGATGGATTGCGCGGTTGCAAAACAGTTTTTGATGTTGCACCATCATATTTACACCCTGCGTCTAATGAAGAACTGAGAAAAAATTTATTATAATATTATAAGGAGATAATAAAATGGGCAAGAAAATACCTAAGCAATACCCTTTAATGACTAACCTAAAAGAGTTATTGGATTATTCCGTGAATAACTACAACACATCACCTGCATTTAAATTTAATGGCGAAAACGGAGTTGTTGAAATTTCATATTCACAGTTCAAATCAGATGTGGAAGCAATGGGAACCTATTTGTATAGTATTGGTGTTAAAGATAAGCATGTAGGTTTAGTTGGAGAAAACAGTTACGAATGGATTGTAAGTTATTTCGCTGTTGTTTGTGGCGGTGGAGTTATTGTTCCGGTTGACAAAGAACTGAAAGCCCCCGATATCAACGAACTTCTTCAAAGAAGTGATTCTGAAGTGTTTATTTATGCAAATAAATTTCAGGATGCCGCGGATATGACCTCAAATATAACCTGTTTGAATCTTAACGAATTTGATTCTTACATAAAACAGGGTATGGAACTTATTCAAAATGGCGAAAAATCATTTTTGGAATGCGGAATTGATTGCGAAAAACTTTGCACAATTATTTATACTTCAGGAACTACAGGAAAGCCAAAAGGTGTAATGCTTTGCCAGAAAGGTTTAGTTATTGATGCCGTAACAGCATGTGATTTTGCAGACCTTATCGGCGGAAATCTTACTGCACTTCCGATTCATCATTCTTTTGCTTTCACTGCGTGCATTCTTTCTGCATTAGTACAGGGAGTGCCAATCTTTATTAATAAAAGTTTAAAAGATTTATTTAAAGATTTAACTATTGCTAAACCATATCATTTCCTTGCAGTTCCAATGATGCTTGAAGCAATTTACAAAAAAATTAATAAAGCCATTGATAAACAAGGAAAACGCAAACTTATCAATATTGTTATCAAACTGAATAAAGCACTTTTAAAAGTTGGTATTGATATAAGACATATTTTGTTTAAACAAATACGTGAATCTTTTGGTGGAAATTTGCAGTTACTCGTAACGGGTGGTGCGCCTGCAAACCCCGCAACATTACAGGGACTTGAAGATTTAGGCTTTATTGTTTTAAACGGTTACGGCATTAGTGAATGTTCGCCGATTGTGTCTGTTAATGCTACTTACGATTCCAGAATTGGCAGCGTTGGTAAGGTTTTAAGAGGCGGAGAAGTTAAAATTATCGATGACGAAGTATGCGTGCGCGGCGACATAGTTATGTTGGGATATTATAAAGATGAAGCGTCAACTGCTGCAGCGTTTGACGGCGAGTGGTTTAAAACCGGTGACCTCGGCTATTTTGATAAAGATGGTTTCCTTTATATAAACGGCCGTAAGAAAAACCTTATTATTCTTGATAACGGAAAAAATGTATCTCCGGAAGAACTTGAAATTTTAATCTCTGATATCGAAAATGTTGTAGAAGTTGTTGTCTATGGCGAAGACAATTTAATTGCTGCTGAGATTTTTGCAGAGGATAAAACCGGCATTCAGGAAGGCATAGATGCTTTGAATAAAACATTGCCCAGTTATAAAAGAATTAACAGGGTTAAATTCAGAGATACAGAATTTGAAAAAACCACAACAAAGAAAATTAAAAGATAAAATAAAACG
>JAZSLD010000183.1:0-13519 GCA_045535195.1 Clostridia bacterium
TAACTGCGCACAAGCCGTTTTTAAAATAACTTGCGCCCCTGAATTGCGGGGAAATAACCCAATTTTTATTTATATCAACAAATCCCCAGCGTCCACTGGCACTATCCTGTGCAGCACATAATCCCTCTGAAAAGTTACCCACATTTGAAAATTCTGACATATTAATAATTGTATAACTATCTTCAGCAACGACATTTACACATAAAAGCATACAAGCAATAAAAAAACTTATAATTTTTTTCATTTAACATCTCTCCTATCTTTATTAGATATGTCTTATGCACACTTTTTTGCGAAAAACAATTATACTCCTTTCAACTTTCCATAAATTAAAAAAGGTGTGCAACTATCGAAGATGCACACCGAAAAATGCAAACTCCGATTGTTGTCACACAAACTCAAACAAATGGAATTAAATTACGCATTCACCGAGTGGAATTTGCATTTTTGCCAATACAAAAGTAAATACGTAAAAAGGGTATAGTACCCCCTTAGTATATAATAATTCCATATTAAAATTTGAGTTTATGTGACTATAATATTATATCACCAAAAGCGGAGAAATACAATAACAAAAAATAAATTTATGTCTGTCGCTTAACCATTTTTGAAAAGTTTATAGTTCGGTAATTATATTAAAAAAGCAGAATAAATAACATTCTGCTTTTTTTCCGTATATCTTTTTATAAATCTGCGCACGCTTCTGCACACGCAACACGTAATCACGTGTTTCCACATACGGGATAGTATCTAAATTTTTGCCGTCGGCACTGTAGCGGCTGTCGGCAAGCCACTTTTTAACATTGCCCTGCCCTGCGTTGTATGCAGCAAGGGCATTTTCTTTGTCCTGACCGAACAAATCAAGTAAGTATCTTAAATAAGCACAGCCTATTTCTATATTAACCTCTGCCTCGTAAATCTCGCCTTCTATGCCGTACTTTTCGGCGCACCAGTATGCGGTGTCGTCTTTAAGTTGCATAAGTCCTTTTGCTGATTTATGGCTTACGGCGTCTTCGGAAAATCGGCTTTCTGCACTTATAACGCCCATAACGAGGTATTTGTCGAGATTATACTTTTCGCTGCATACTTCTATGCTGTCCTCGTATTTTAACGGGTACAGCGTCTTTAAAAGAAACGGCAGCGAAAGCCCCGCCAGCACAGCAAGCAGTACAACAACCGCAACAATTTTTAAAATCTTTCTCATTTACTCAAAAATCTCCCAACTGCATAGTCGTGTGCTGCAATCTCAAGCGCATCATCAATAGGTGCAAGGTCGGCAGTTCCGTACCTTTTTTCAATCGCTTTGGCAAGTATATAATCTGCCAGTACGGGATTTTTAGGCAGCAGCGGTCCGTGAAGATATGTTGCAATAACATTTTTGTATACTACGCCCTCTGTTCCTTTGCCGTCGTGACCAAAACCGCACAATACTTTTCCAAGCGGGGTATGTGTACCAATATCCACTCTGCCGCTGTGGTTTTCAAATCCAACTATAGTTGTGCCGATAAGGTCGCTTTCAACAACTGCGTTGCCAACAAGTTTTTTGTCGCAATACTCTGTTGTTATATCTAAAACGCCTGCGCCCTCTACAGTATCTTTAGCAGTTTTATAAAATCTGCCCAGCACTTCAAAGCCACCGCAAACGGCAAGTATTACACCGCCGTTTTCTGCATATGATTTTAAACCGCCAGAGAGTTCTTTTAATCTGTTGCAAACAGCAAGTTGTTCACGCTCTCCGCCGCCACCGATAAATACTATATCAGTATTTTCAAAATCGATGTCGTCTTCTATAGCATATGTTTTAATTTCAGCCTCTATGCCACGAGCCTCAAGGCGATGTTTTAGTGTGGCAATGTTGCCCGAATCGCCGTAGAGATTAAGCATATCGGGATAAAGATGTGCAATGGTGATTTTCATTTATTAACTCATCCTTTATCAGAAATTGTTTTAAGTATATTCTGTGTGCCGAAAAGCACGGTGTAGTTTACCAGCAGATAGCACACCTCACCATCGCCGCCTGCTATGCGGCGCAAAGTGTCGGCAGTAATATCTACTGTTTCTACATTTTCAAAACCTGCGTATTTTAAACGCAGAGCAGTATCGAACTTGCGCTCGCCCGATGCGTATATGGATTTAACACCAACCTCGCCGAGTTTTTCAAAATCAACGTCCCATATCCACGATATATCCATTCCGTCAGAGGGGCAGTCGTTAATTGCTATAAGCACATCTTTTGTGCGTTTGTCGGCAGCGAGTGTTGCAATAGCCTGGTTAAACCCTGCAGGGTTTTTGGCAAGGTTTAAAATGGTAAGTTTTCCGTCAACCATAAAAGGCTCCATACGCCCTATCTGCGGTTTGTATGCGCCGAGCACTTTGTTGATATTATCGCTTTTAAGACCAAGCATATCATACGCAGCATATGCCGCCAATACGTTGTAGATATTATAAAAACCTCTGTAGTTAAGGTCAAGACGCACCTCTCCGTTTATGTCAAAGGCAAGTTTGCCGTCAAGGTCAATATTGTCTGCGGCATAGTCTATATGCGGACGTTTAAAATCGCAACCCGAGCAGTACCAGTCACCCAGTTGGCTGTAGTGGTAGTAGTTGTACTTTATGTCTGCCCCGCAGACCGTACAAAAACGCCCTTCGTTGGTTTCTTTAACATCTTCGTTGCAGTTTTCGTTAATGCCGTAATAAACTGCATTTCTGCCAATACCAAAGGTTGCGCTCATAGGGTCGTCGCCGTTTAAAATAAGCGTGGTATCGCCAACCTTGTCAAACGCTTCGTTTAAAAGACCTATGGTATCTTCTATCTCGCCGTAGCGGTCGAGTTGGTCACGGAAAAGGTTTGTTATAACCACCTTATCGGCACGCATATGCTTAACAGCATGGCGAAGCGATGCCTCGTCGCACTCTATAGATGCATAGTCGGCATCAAGATTTCCAAAAACAGACGCCGCCTCTATAAACGAGCACGCAACACCTGCCAGCATATTGGCACCAACTTTGTTGCACACTACCTTTTTGCCGCTTGCCTCAAGTAGCGAGCACAAAAGATTGTTTGTTGTGGTTTTGCCGTTTGTGCCGCATACGAAAACTATCTCTTCCCTCACCTGACGTGAAAGATGTTTAAGTATGTCAGGGTAGATCTTCATCGCTATAACACCGGGGGTATACGAGCCTTTTTTGCCGGCAATACGTCCTGCAAAAATAAGCAGTTTACCCGCCAGAGTCGCAAGGATAATCCTCAGTTTTTTCATATATGCAAATCCTTCCCATTAGAGAACATATCGGAAAATGCTTTTGAAAGCGGCATAACAATCGCCATTGCAATTGCGTAGTCTACAATATGATGTATTGATGTGCCGATGCCTATAATCCATTGAACAGTTCCCATAGCCTGTTCGCTTAAAATACTTCCCATACCGAAAAGTGTGGCAATAACCCACACAATACCCATATCAGAGAGTGTGTGCAGGATAAGTGTTGCCAAAACAGTAAGGAAAAAGTTCATACGTTTGCGGATCATAAGTGCGCCAACCAAAGTAAACAGCACGTGCATGGCTGCTCTGGCAGATACTACCGGACCGAGTGAGAATAAAAATCCCACTGCTGAGCCGAGAGATGTTATAACCGCTGCCATAGGCGATATAAACATCGCAATAATAAGCGGTGTGTGTGATGCCAGCGTAGCAGAAAACGGCGGCATAACAACCTTAATTGGCATTACCATAGGTATAACAACGGCAAGTGCCGTCAGCAGTGCTGTGAGTGTGAGTTTTTTTGTGTTCATGATGTAAATTCCTCCTTAGAATATATAACAGGTTTTTTAAAAACCTTGTTTATCAAAAAAGCGGGGTGAATGCCCTCATAAGACTTTGTGCAATACGTGTGCCAAGCGGCTGATTTTCACATTCTGCAAGCGTTATCTCGTGTGATTTTTCCATAGTTGCCAAAATGTCATTTTTGATATTTTCTATACACTTGCAGCCGTACAGCCATGCACCACATTCATAATGCAGATACAAACTTCTGTAATCAAGATTTGCCGTACCAACCGTTGCGAGTTTGCCGTCACAAAGGAATGTTTTTGCGTGGATAAAACCGGGGGTATACTCATACACACGCACACCTGCTTTTATAAGGCGCTTGTAGTACGAGCGTGTGGTTATATGCACAAAACGCTTGTCCCATATATGCGGAGTTATAATGCGCACATCAACTCCGCCTTTTGCGGCAAGTTCCAGCGCAGTTATAAATTCCTCGCCCACTATAAAATACGGGGTGGTAATGTAAAGATACGTGTTTGCTCGGCTGATTAGGTTTAAATATACCGACTCGCAAACTCTTTCGTCGTCACCGGGGATATCTGCATACGGCATTATATATCCGTCGCTCTCCACAGGATAAGAATAATCCAAATAGTCACGGTTGTCAATGGTGAAACTGAAAGTGTTCCACATTTCTAAAAACATATTGGTAAAACTCAAAACAGCAAGTCCCGTTATCATAACACCGTTGTCTTTCCAATGGCCGCATCGGTCGTGCTCGTTTATATACTCGTCACCTAAGTTAATACCGCCCGTAAATGCAACTTTTCCGTCAATAACACAGATTTTGCGGTGGTCACGGTTATTTTGTATTGCCGACATAACGGGGCGGAATTTGTTAAATTCAATACACTTTATACCTTTTTCATTAAGTTGCTTGCAATAATTTTGCGGCAGCAGTAAAAGCGAACCCATAGAGTCGTACATAACACGCACGTCTACTCCCTGTTTTACTTTCTGCTCTAAAAGGTCTAAAATCACTTCCCACATACGCCCTTTGGCGATGATGAAATATTCCATAAATATAAATTTTTCGGCTTTTTCAAGTTCCTCAAGCAACTGCTTAAAAAACTCTTCGCCTATATGCAGGTATTTTACAGACGAATTTTCGTAAACGGGGTACCCTGCATATGAAGACACATACGCCGCCTGACGTGCCGCACCGGCATCTTCGGCAAAAAATGCTTCCATAGTGTCCTCGTTTTGTTTAAGGGGCGGCAGCAGTTGTTTAGACACTCTGCTTAGTTTGATTTTCTCGTTAGACGACTGCAGTTTTATAATAAGGTACAGCAAGCCGCCGAAAATGGGGAATATAAGTATAGGTATGCACCATGCCAGTTTAAACTCAGGCGAGTCGTCCCTGTTTACTATATACTGAATAACAAGCAGCGAAAGCAGCATAAGTCCCCAGTTGATATACTGAGAAATCTTTGCGCCGTGAAGCATAAGCATAATGAAAAAACCTATCTGCACACACAGCAGAAACGCAACTATGCTTATACGGTTAAAAAATATTTTAAATATCTTTCTAAGCAATTATGCCACCTTCTATTTAGCGTCAAACCAACTCTTGCCGATATTGGCCTCTGCCACCATCGGCACAGCGAGGTTTACTGCGCTTTCCATACACTCGGTGAGTATCTTTTTAGCCTCCTCGGCCTCGCTTTTATGAGCCTCTATTATAAGTTCGTCGTGCACCTGAAGTATCAGGCGTGATTTTTTAAGTTTTTTAAGGGCGTTATAAACGCTTACCATTGCAATTTTTATAATATCTGCCGCACTGCCCTGAATGGGAGTGTTCATCGCCATACGCTCGCCCGATGCACGCAGCGCAAAGTTAGATGAAGAAACTTCGGGTATATATCTGCGTCGTTTAAACACGGTTTCCACCCAGCCATGCTCTTTTGCCTGAGTAACTGCGTCGTCCATAAACTTTTTAACATTCGGGTGTTTTATAAAATAACTGTCTATATACTCTTTAGCCTCGGCAACGGATATGCCCAAATCCCCGGCAAGCGAAAAACTGCCCATACCATACACAATGCCGAAGTTTACGGCTTTTGCACGTGCACGCAGAAGCGGTGTCACCTCGTCTGTGCCGAACACGTTTTTGGCAGTTGCGGCGTGTATATCTTCGCCCGAAAGGAACGCATCTGTCATAACCTTATCGCCCGAAAGTGCCGCAAGCACACGCAGTTCTATCTGCGAATAGTCGGCATCAACTAAAACATAATCTTCTTTTGCAACAAACATCTTTCTAAGTTCCCTGCCAAGTTCCAGCCTTACGGGGATATTCTGCAAGTTGGGCTCGGTAGAACTTATACGCCCCGTCATAGTAACGGTCTGCTTAAATGTTGAGTGTACTCTGCCGTCTGTTGGGTTAATAAGTGCGCTCAAGCCGTCTACATAGGTTGATTTTAATTTTGTTATTTGTCTGTATTCAATAATTTTTTCTATAATCTCGTGCTTGCCGAGAAGTTTGTCTAAAACCTCCGCATTGGTGGAATAACCCGTTTTTGTCTTTTTAACTGCTTTAAGCCCCAACTTTTCAAACAAAATAACACCGAGTTGCTTTGGCGAGCCGATATTGAATTCCTCGCCTGCAAGCGAGTAGATTTCACGTTCAAGTTCGTCTATACGTGCGCCAAGCATACGTCCGTATTCGGAAAGTTTTTCTCTGTCTACCAAAAAGCCCTCAAGTTCCATTGAGGCAAGAACTTCAACAAGCGGCATTTCTATATTGTCGCACAACTCACTTTGCCCGAGTTCGGCAATTTTTTCTGTTTCGTATTTATAAAGTGCGCCGAGTGCGCCCACTTCGCCGCAGGTGATTTTAGCAAGTGTTTCGTCGTCAAGTTCGTCAAACTGTTTTCTGCCCTTGCCTTTGCCAAGGATTTCATCGCAGTCGGCAATGGAGCAGTTTAAAAACGCATCTGTAAGCGCAGCGGCAGAGTATACCGAACGTGACGCATCAAGCAGATACGCACCCACGCCTATATCGTAATAATTGGCTATACTTACACCGTATTTTGCAAGTAGCACCATATCCGCCTTAATATCCATAGAAACTTTTTTAATGGTTTCATCTGCCATAGCCGAAGATATGGCGTCTGCAATGTCTGCAGAGTTTGTTCCAAGGCCTGATGATATGCGAACGCATTTATTGTCAGACAAAAACGCAAAGCAGGATATTTCGCCCTCTGCAGTATATATTCTGTAAAAAAGATTTTCTTTAACACAGCCAATCAACTGTTTTAACTCGTCAACTGAGAAAATAACTTTATCTTCTGGAAGAGTAAGGCTTGCAGTTGCCGTACCGCCTATTTTTTTAAGGAACGATTTAAGTTCAAGATTTGTAAACAGTTCGCTCAATCGGGCATTGTCAAAATCTTTGATATTATCTTTTTCAATATCGTAATCGTCGGGAACAAATCTGTCTATAGTTGCAAGATAGTAACTTAAATCTGCGTCTTCTCTGCCTGCGGCAAGTTTATTTCTTGCAGCAGTTTTTACGGACGGAGAATCTAAATTATCGTAAAGATTTTCTATACTTTTAAACTCGCTTATAAGCGCAAATGCAGTTTTTTCGCCAATGCCGGAAACTCCGGGGATATTGTCGGAAGTGTCGCCCATAAGCGCTTTAACGGCGATAAACTCGTGCGGAGTAACGCCGTATTTTTCTTCTACCGCTTTGGCATCGTACACTTCAGTAGTGGTTGCGCCCATACGAGTGGTGGTTAAAAGTATTTTTGTGGTTTCGGACGCTAATTGCAGGTCGTCTTTATCACCGGTTAAAACTAAACACTCCACTCCGCCCTCATCACAAAGGCGGCTTACTGTGCCTATAATGTCGTCTGCCTCATACCCTTCTTTTTCGTAAATGCGGATATTCATAGCAGTTAAGATTTCTTTTAATACAGGCATCTGAAGTGCCAGTTCTTCGGGCATACCTTTGCGCTGTGCTTTGTATTCCTTATAATGTTTATGACGGAATGTTGGTGCACGCATATCAAAAGCAACCGAAATATAGTCAGGAGAGTATTCTTCTATATTTTTAAAAAGTATATTCAAAAAGCCGTATATACCATTAGTCGGCAACCCTGCGCTGTTTGTGAGGTTTTTAATAGCATAAAAAGCACGGTTTATGATGCTGTTGCCGTCTATAATCATATACTTTTTCATAACGCTCTCCTCATTTCTCTGTTATAGAATGTATAAGTATCTTAATCTGCCTAAATATACTCAAGCAGATTAAGATGCTTATACATTTTTATTATACTCTATATCTCACATTGCACCATAATGCACTTGCGATATTTAGGTGCATTATGGTTGCAATGTTTTGTATCGGTACTGCAATTGTTGTATATGTGTTTGAAACTGCCTGAGTATATTTATGCAGTTTTAAACACATATACTTTTAATCACTCTCTGTTTGCGATTGCCTCTTTTATATATTCGTCTATATCGCCGGATGCGATTTCAACCGCTTTGTCGTAAGCCTTGTCCAGAGTGATTTCCTTATCCTGCAGGTATGAATGTATGCTGAGTTGTGTGGTAATGTCAAGCACGCCATAAGGGTAAAGCCCTGCCGATTCCTGATACTTTTTAACTGCGTAGAAAGTATCTTCGTCATACTCTGTGTCGGGCACGCCTACGGAATAGCCCATTACATTAAGCCTCTGTTCAAGTGCTAAAACATCTGCACCGGTATCGCCAATGCGCATAACACGGTCATAAGTGATGGGCTCAAAATAATCGTCGCTGTACGCTACTGTTCTTGGTGCAACGTAATAGTCAGGCTCAACGCCTATACCGTTTATTGTTCTCTTATTGGGCGAAAGATATTCCGCCACAGTAAGTTTGTATCCGCCGCCGGTTAAAATTCCGCCAACAGTCTGCATAGTGCCTTTGCCGATGGTCTGCTCGCCCACTACAACGCCTATGCCGTAATCCTGCACAGCCGCCGCAAAAGCCTCAGCCGCACTTGCTGTGTAGCCGTTTACAAGGACAACAAGTTTATTTTTAAAGCCGTCAACCTCGTTCATAATGGTTGTGTTGTCAATAGAAAATTTGTATTCAAGGTGCATAACGGGACCTTTCGGCAATGTCATTGACGCAATTGCTTTCAATGTTTCAAGCGAGCCGCCGGGGTTGTATCTTAAATCAAGGATTATGTTTTTTGTATCTTTCAACGCATCAAGTGCTTCAGCCATAAATTCGTGTGCGTGCTCGTCGAAAGACGAAAGTTGTAAGTAGCCGATGTTTCCGTCTAAAATCTGGTAAAATCCAGCCACGGTTGTAACGACGCTGCGCACCATATCGAAAGTAAGATGCTGTCCGTCACGCATAATGCCAACTGTAACGGAAGTTCCTACAGGGCCAACTATGTAAGTTCTTGCAAGTTCAATCTCCATACCACGTATATCTGTGCCGTCTGCAGAGATTATAACGTCGCCTTTTTTAAGTCCTGCAATTTCTGCGGCAGAGCCTTTGTGTACTTCCGTAACCATAAGCCCGTCAGAAAACTCCATAATGGTTACACCTATTCCGCAGAACTCTCCCGACACATCCTCTACAAACGACTTGAACTCTTCTTCGGTAAAGTATGTCGAATATTCGTCAAGACTTTCAAACATTCCCTGCATAGCAGACTCAAGTACTTCGGGGTGCTGTTTGATTACTTGTTCCAAAGCACTTTTATATAAATCGCCCGTTTCTGCCCCGAATTTATAATTATTCATTATAAACAGAGTCATCGCATCGGTTACTGCTTCTGCCCAGTATGCTTGTATATCTTCGTCGGAAACATCTTCAGCAAAAACGACGGTGTATGAAAATATGAGTGTTACAGAAAGAATCAATGCTGTCAGTTTAGATAAAATGTTTTTCATTCTTATCTTCCTCTCATTACATTTTTTCAGGTGCAGTAATTTTTAAAATGTCAAATACGTTTCTTATAACTGTGCGTGTGGCGTGTACCAGAGCAAGACGTGCCTGAGTAAGGGCGGCATCTTCACAGTTTACTTTGCAAGAGTTATAGAACGAATGGAACAGCGCCGCAAGGTCGAGCACGTATCTGGTAAGTCTGCTGGGCTCCAATGTTTCTGCTACCTGATTAATCTCGTCAGGCAGAGAAATAAGTTTTTCAATAAGAGCCGCTTCTGCGGGGTCTGTAAGCAGGTTAAGGTCTGCAGCAGCATTTAATGTAATGCCCTCAGCCTCTAATGTTCTTATAATACTGCAAATTCTTGCGTGTGCATACTGTACGTAGAATACAGGGTTGTCGCTGTTCTGAGCAATAGCAAGGTCAAGGTCAAAGTCAAGGTGACTGCCTGCCTGACGCAAGTTAAAGAAAAATCTTGCACCATCGCAGCCAATCTCGTCTATAAGGTCGTTCATAGTAATCATCTTACCGGTACGTTTGCTCATACGGGCAACCTCGCCGTTGCGCATAAGGCGTACAAGCTGCATAATAACAATCTCAAGTTTTGAAGAGTCTATGCCGATAGCGTCCATAGCACCTTTCATACGTGCAACGTGGCCGTGGTGGTCTGCGCCCCATACGTTGATTACCTTGTCGAAACCACGTACTGCAAACTTGTTTTTGTGGTACGCAATGTCAACTGCAAAATATGTGGGGATACCGTTTGCACGGATAAGAACTTCGTCTTTTTCGCTGCCGAACTGAGTTGTTTTAATCCACAGAGCGCCGTCTTTTTCGTAAGTTATGCCGCTTTTTTTAAGGTCTTCTATAGTCTGGGCAACCTCGCCGTTTGCGTGGATCGTGCTTTCTCTGAACCACACATCGTAGAATATTCTGTACTTGGCAAGCCCGTCAACAAGGCCCTGAACATTAAGTTCAAGCGCATATGCAACGAGTGCATCACGGCGTTCCTGCTCGGAAGAGTCGAGATATTTATCGCCGTTTATTTCGATAAAATTCTTAGCGTGCTCACGTATGTCGTCACCCTGATAGCCATCTTCGGGGAATTCAAATGCATCTTCGCCTTTTAACTGCTGAATGTATCTTGCCTCTAATGATTTTGCAAATTTTTCAATCTGCGCACCTGCGTCGTTTACATAGAATTCTTTTGTAACGTCAAAGCCTGCCCATGAAAGTGCGTTAGCCAAAGTATCGCCCAGCGCACCGCCGCGTGCGTTACCCATATGCATAGGGCCTGTGGGGTTTGCCGATACAAATTCCACCATAACTTTTTTGCCGTTGCCGATGTCGGTTTTACCGAAGTTTTCGCCCTCGGCTAAAACAGCTTTAAGACCGTCGTAACGCCATGCATCGTTTAAGTAGAAGTTGATAAAGCCCGGGCCGGCAATCTCAATCTTGTCGATATATGTGCCCTCGGTTTGCATAGCATCAACCAAAGCAGTTGCAATCTCTCTTGGCGGACGTTTTGCAATTTTAGTAAGTTTCATAGCAGTGTTTATAGAAAAATCACCGTTTTTTCTGTCCGCAGGGATTTCGATTTCAATGTCGGTTGAGCCGAGTTCCGCTTTTGCAAGTGCGTTTGCAACAGTTGTTTCAATCTGGTCTTTGATTTTAGATATTATGTTCATTAGTAAGTACCTCGCTTAAAATTTTCTTATGTTAATTTCAAATGTGTTTTTGCCTGTGTATATATTGTTCATGCTTATGCTGTACGTAACCGACACCTTGCCGCCGTCAAGCGTTAAATCTGTGGTGATGTCGTCTGTGGTTATGCCCATTATCATAGTGCCGAACGGGGTATCGTAATAACTGGTGGTCTGCCTGCCCTTTATAAACAGCATAGTGGTAGACACCTTGCCCGAACGCACTATGGATACGTATTCGCCGCCGACCTCAATGGTGGTCGTTGTGCCTTCCATACCGGTTGCCTCGGTTTCTTCGTATTCTGCAAAATATTTGCCGTCTTCTAAAGTAAGGTCGCATTCAGACATCATTTCAACGTTTGTATCGTCCATAAGCGCGTCGGCGTAAGACTGCATACCTTTAACGGATATAACATAGTCACGTTTTTTCATTTGTATTCCTCGCATAGTCAGTATTTTTCTATATCAATCTTTTCCACCTGTCCGCCTATATCACGGTTCATAAAAAGGCTTGCCATTTTTTCAAATCCGTCAACAGTATCGCTTACGTAATAGCGGTGGTTTTCACGTATGCCGCCGTCGGAGATCAGGTCTGCCTCTTTTAAAAACTTACGCACATAATGTGCCGTTTCGTATCCGGGATCAATTAAGGTAACGCCATCACCCAAAAACTTTCCTATAACATTTTTAAGCATGGGGTAATGCGTGCAACCGAGAATTAAAGTGTCAACACCGCTTGCTTTAATTTCTTCAAGATACATCTTACACGTAAGATGTGTTATCTCGTGGTCGGTAAGACCGTTTTCAACCAGCGGCACAAAAAGCGGACACGCTTTTGCAAATGTCTGCAAAGACGAATCTCTCTCTGCAATAAGTTTGGCATACTTGCCGTTGGCGATAGTTCCTGCCGTGCCGATAATGCCTATCCGCCCGTTACGTGTGGCAGATACGGCTGCATCTACAGCAGGCTCAACCACGCCGATTGCCGGAACTTTGCACTCGCCCGCAAGAACAGGCAGTGCCACTGTGCTTGCCGTACCGCACGCAGCAACTATAAGTTTGATGTCGTGACTCATAAGAAAATTCATATCGCCACGAACATATTTGGTTATGGTTTCTTCAGACCGCGAGCCGTACGGAACTCTGCCCGTGTCGCCGAAATACACAATGTTCTCGTCTGGCAGAACTTTTAAAAGTTCGCTTACACAGGTAAGCCCGCCGAGTCCTGAATCAAAAACGCCTATACTTCTGTTATCCATATAAACAGTCCTTTATACTAATGCTCTATTATTCTTCAAAGGCAAGTTCTACAAGTCTTGTGAGCAATTCTTTATATTCTATACCGCAGTATGCAAAAAGTTTGGGGTACATACTTATGCTGGTAAATCCGGGCAGGGTGTTAATCTCGTTAATTTTAACGTCTTCGCCGTCTACGAAAAAGTCTACTCTGGAAAGTCCTCTGCCGGAGAGCGCCTCAAACGCTTTAACCGCTTCAGCACGCACATTTTCTATAGCACTTTCGCTGATGAGCGCCGGAATGTGGAGTTGTGATTTTGATGTGGAAGAATATTTAGAGTCGAATGTGTAAAATTCTTCGTCAGCCACAACCTCACCTACAGTTGAAGCAATTACGTTTCCGCTGTTGCCGAGAACTGCGCACTCAACCTCGTGACCGGTAAGAAGTTCTTCTACAAGTATTTTTTTGTCATATTTAAAAGCGTTATCCATAGCAGATACAAGTTCTGCCCTTGTTTTAGCCTTGCCAATGCCGTATGATGAGCCTGCGTTTGCAGGTTTTACAAATACGGGGTATTGGAACTTGTTTTCTATCTCGGCAATTTTTGCATCTCTGTCGTCATAGCCGTGAACTGTAACCCAATCCGCCTGAGCAATGCCTGCGTGTTCAAACACTATTTTGGAATACTCTTTATCCATACCTACTGCCGAGCAAAGCGTGCCGACGCCTACGTACTTAACGCCTGCCATATCAAAAATGCCCTGAAGTCTGCCGTCCTCACCATTTGTGCCGTGAAGCACAGGGAAGAAAACATCTGTCTTTATCTTTGTGTAAGATTTGCCGTCTAAAACAAGTATGTATG
>JAZSLD010000189.1:0-2165 GCA_045535195.1 Clostridia bacterium
AAGGGGGACTTCCCCCTTGGCAACCCCCTTGTCGACTGATTACAGAATTGGACAAATTATATGTTCATTGCTTTTTGCCTTTATCCACCGCACGCAATAAAAACTCATTTTATGCGTGCTAAACCGATGCTTTATATGTTATAGGGAATTAATCGCATCGGTTTTGGAAGTCAAAAAGCAATTTCACATTAATTTGTTTGCCAATTCTTCCATAGGTCGACCTTTAAAACCATAACCCACTATGGCTTCGTAGCCGTAATTATTTATATTTCTGTACATTTATTGTACAACTAAAACAATATCAAACACAAGTATCGGTGTTTTCCGTTTATGGAACAATTTTACGCCTGATAAAATGCCTTATATCCCAGATACGCTGCATACACATCTGCTTTAGATGCAATCTCAAACGGCGCATGCATAGAGAGCAATGATACACCCACATCGATGGTATCTACATCAAGATTTGCAATATACTGTGCAACCGTTCCGCCACCGCCCTGGTCTACTTTGCCGAGTTCGCCGGTCTGCCATACAACACCTGCATCGTTAAATATCTTACGAATCTTTCCAACAAATTCAGCATTAGCATCAGAGGTTGAGTATTTACCACGTGCGCCTGTGTATTTGCACATAGTTAAACCGCCGCCAAGGTATGAGCTGTTTTTCTCTTCGGAAACGCTTTTATAGTTAGGGTCAAGTGCAACGCCGACATCTGCAGACAAGCACATAGACGCAGTAAGAGCACGGCGCAGATACATATCGTTGTAGTCGCCTTTTACTTTTTCTATAATCTCGGCAATAAAGTTTTCAAAAAATCTTGACTTCATACCGGTATTGCCTATAGAGCCTATTTCTTCTTTGTCTGCAAGATAGCAAACTGCTGTGCGTGTGGTGTCGGCACAGTCGAATATCGCTTTCATGGCGGTGTATGCGCAAACTCTGTCGTCCTGACCGTAGCCGCCTACCATAGACGAGTCAAGCCCTACAGAGCACGCTTTAAACGCAGGCACAACCTCAAGTTCTGCGCTGATAAAATCTTCTTCGGTGATACTATATTTATCTTTTAAAATGTCGAGGATATAGTCTTTAACGGTTTTTTCATCATCGTCGTGCGGCATTGAGCCTACCAGAACATTTAAATCCTCGCCCGTGAATGCCTCTGTCATTTTCTTGCTCATCTGGTCTGATGCAAGGTGCGGCAGAAGGTCTGTTATGGTTAAAACGGGGTCGCCCGTATCCTCGCCGATATTTACATTAATGGTATTGCCGTCAGCGTCTATAACAACACCGATGAGTGAAAGCGGAATAGCAGTCCACTGGTATTTTTTTAATCCGCCATAATAATGCGTTTTAAAAAGCGCGAGCGAAGAATCCTCGTATAGCGGATTTTGTTTTAAGTCAAGACGTGGGCTGTCTATATGTGCGGCGATTATATTTGTGCCGCTGATAATATCCCCGCTGCCGATACGAGCCAGAATGATATTTTTACTGCGGTTGATTTTATATACTTTATCGCCTGCTTTTAAGGCGGATACAGCGTCAATATTTTTAAAACCCTGCTCCTCGGCTAACCCTTTTACAAAGTCAACACAGGTGCGCTCGGTTTTACCGATATTTAAAAAATTTATATACCCGTCCGAAAAGGCGAGAGCCAGTTTTTTATCGTCAATATTTTTCCATGCATTTTTCATTTTAAATCAAATCCTTTCAAAAAAACACTACATCTTATATATTTTAATATATTTTATAACAAAATACAATATTAAAATTGTATAAATAACTATTGCGTTAATCCCAAAAATAATATATACTATAATGTGGAAAATAATACAGAAAGGTTGCATATATAATGAAATTATCAAAATACTTAGCGCCTACCCTGCGTGATGTCCCTGCAGAGGCGGAAATTACAAGCCATCAGTTGATGCTCAGGGCCGGTCTTATGAGAAAACTTGCCTCGGGCGTATACTCATATCTGCCGCTTGGCTTGCGTGCACTTAAAAAAGTGGAGAATATCGTGCGCAAAGGCATGGACAACCACAACGCACAGGAACTTTTAATGAGTGCTCTGCTGCCGAGGGAATATTACGAAGAGTCCGGCAGATGGGAAATATTCGGTGAGGATATGTTCCGCTTGAAAGACAGAGGACAGAGGGATTTCT
>JAZSLD010000212.1:0-5451 GCA_045535195.1 Clostridia bacterium
AAATAAGAAATATTGTTAATAAACGAAACAATATATAAATTGACATTTTCCCTGATTAATGATAGAATTTAGATAAGTTATGCTAAAGGAGGAATGTATCGTGCAGGATTCTGCAAGAAAAACTATATTAGTAGTTGAAGACGAAAAACCAATAGCAGAAATTTTAAAAGTCAATTTAGTTAAAAACGGATACAAAGTTTTAAACGCTTTCGACGGTGACGAGGCGGTTACCCTTGTGCTCACCACCCAGCCCGACCTTATACTTTTAGACGTGATGCTGCCCAAGCAGGACGGCTTTTCCGTATGCAAAAAGGTGCGTGAGACTATGTCTACACCTATAATTATGCTTACTGCACGCGCTGAAGAGGTTGACAAAGTGTTAGGGCTTGAACTTGGTGCCGACGACTATATAACAAAACCTTTCAGCCTGCGTGAACTTATGGCAAGAGTTAAGGCGAACCTTCGCAGGTCGTCTATTGTGGCGGTGGATTCAAACGAGCCTTTATGCTTTGAAGAACTTGAAATCAACGTAGAGCGTTACGAGGTTAAAAAACGAGGCGAGGTTATAGACCTTACCTACCGTGAGTTTGAACTGCTCAAATACCTCGCTACACAAAGCGGCAAGATTTTTTCAAGAGAGCACCTTTTAAACAAAGTGTGGGATTATGAATATGTAGGTGACGACCGCACGGTTGACGTTACAATACGCCGCCTGCGCGAAAAGATTGAGGACGACCCAAGCAATCCAACATATATTCTTACCAAACGTGGTGTGGGTTATTATTTTGGTGGTTGATTATGCTTAAAAGTATCAGTTTTAAGATAGTTATAATGTTCGTGGCGCTTACGCTTTCGGTAATTATATTTATCGGCACTATGATGACTACGGGCACAAACGGTTATTACCAGCAGGATTTTATATTGCTGATGGAAAACGTGCTCGGATCGTCTATGAAAACCCAACTGGAACTTAACATTGCAGGCGGTGCCACGTTTGACAATATTTACGAGAGCGTTGACGCATACGCCGTGCAACTGGGTATAGACTCGTTTAGAAACTGCTATGTGTTAGACGGAAAAACAGGCAAAGCACTTCGTGGTTCAAATGCTGAACTTGCGCAGTCGCTTGAAACCTCATCCAACATAATTGCCGCTATGACGGGCAGAGTGGGTAATGAGGAAAACTCTAAATATATGGACTATGCCCTGCCGATTAACGGTGCTGACGGCAGCATTCAGTACATTATATACGTTAAAGACAGTAAGGAAGAGCCAAACACAATTTTGTCGCAGATATTCGGCATTATGTTCCAGTCGCTTTTACTTGGTATCGTAATATCTGTGCTGTTCGGCATTATTCTTTCAAAAACCATTATCAGCCCTATAACATCGCTTACCAACAAAGCGAAAAAGATTTCTTCGGGCGATTTCGGCAGCACTATCGACGTTAAATCCGAAGACGAAATAGGCAGACTTACAGAAACATTCAACGATATGAGTTACGAACTTGCCCAGACACTTACCGCCATTCAGGGTGAGAATGACAAACTTGAAACCATATTCCGTTATATGACAGACGGCGTGGTGGCATTTGACGAAACGGGCGAACTTAT
This sequence comes from Clostridia bacterium, assembly GCA_045535195.1. Taxonomy (GTDB): domain Bacteria; phylum Bacillota; class Clostridia; order UMGS1810; family UMGS1810; genus SIG455. Next base: position 1,614 of record JAZSLD010000212.1, read on the forward strand.
ACACATAAACCCTGCCGCACGCAAAATGCTAAGCATTCCCGAAGGCGAGCAGGTTAAATTTGAAACGGTATTCCAAAAAGACGAGATAAGTTTCGGTCAGGTAGCATTCCTTGCACACGGAAGCACGTTAGAGCGCATTTTAAACCGTGACGGCAAAGAGATACGCGCATACCTTGCAACACTTGGCACAGACGGCAAAGCAGGCGGTGTGGTATCTGTACTTCAGGATATTACCCAACAGCAAAAGTTAGACCTTTCCCGCCGTGAGTTTGTGGCGAACGTATCGCACGAGTTGCGCACTCCGCTTACAACCGTTAAAAGTTATGCAGAAACGCTTAAAGACTTTTTAGACGACGATTTCGACAAAGACCAGTTTGAAACTTTTTTAACCGTTATAGAGGGCGAAACCGACCGTATGACACGTCTTGTACGTGACCTTTTAATTCTTTCAAAACTCGACTACGGCAAAAACCAACTCCGCAAAGAACGGTTCAACCTTTCAAATCTGTTGGCTGACGTTATTACAAAAATGAAAATTTCGGCAGACAATAAAAATCAGACGCTCACATACGAGCCTACAAACTCAATTTCTTCGTTCGTGGGCGATAAAGACAGAATTGAACAGGTTATCATAAACATTATATCAAACGCCATCAAATATACGCCCGAAGGCGGCGAAATTTTCGTTACCAGTATGTGCGTGTATGACACGGCATATATTAAAGTAAAAGATACAGGTATAGGCATACCACGCAAAGACCTTTCGCATATATTTGAAAGGTTTTACCGTGTTGACAAAGCACGTGCACGTGCACAGGGCGGCACAGGTCTGGGGCTTGCCATTGCAAAAGAAATTGTAGACGCGCACGACGGCACGATTGAAATAAACAGCGTGTTTACAAAGGGTACAGAGGTAGTAATCAAACTGCCAATACCTAAAAATGAGGAATGACATAATGCGCAAAATCGGCATAAACACAATATACACAATGGATGTTGACGAAATAGACCAGTTTCCGTATTTAAAACAGATTGGTTTTGAAAAGTTTGCTGTTCTGGCATATGAGAGAATAACGAAACTGAGAAAACTTGTCGGATAACCTAATCCTATATTGCAACAATGTTTTTTAAAGGGGTTCTTAGGGGATTATCCCCTAAGCGGTTTTAGGGGTTCAATTTTCCACATAAATGTATGGAGCATTGTAGGGGACGGCGTCCCCGACGTCCCGTTATAAAAATTTATTTTTTAAATTAAAGATTCTCCAAGGGGTCTTCCCCCTTGGCACCTACGACTCGCTTTGCTCGCTTGCATAAGTTCCACCAGCCAAATCAAAGATTTGGGGTGTCACTTACCTTGTCGACTGATTACAGAATTAGACAAATTAAACGCTCAGCGTTCCTGCTCTTTCACCGCCGCACAAAACGGAAACTTATTCCTAGTTGTGCTAAAACGGCGCTATATTTGTAATAGGAAATATAACCGCGCCGTTTTGCGGTTAAGCAGTCACGCTTTCGCTGTAATTTGTGTGCCAATTCTTCCATAGGTCGACCTTAAAAACCATAAACCAAAATGGCTTCGTAGCCATAATGGTTTTAAGGGGTTCTTATGGGTGAAACCCCTAAGCGGTTTTAGGGGTCCGGAGCAATCCACCCCCGGGACTTTTGGTACTTTTAGTCATAAAAGTACATATAATTGTTATACTATTTTAAAGTGTCTGTAATATGGTTGTAATAATTGTATGCTAAAATGATATTGTAAAATCTATAAGTGCCCTTATTTATTACATGGAGATATAACTATGAAAAGAATTTTAACCACTTTTATTGCACTGGCATTGGTTGCATTAACCTGCCTTTGCCCGTTGGCGGCATCCGCTTCAAGCGAAACCGTTACCAACGACTACGCAGGAACCTGCTCATGGCTTATAACTATTAAAAATCCTGAAGCAATTTCTTCCACCACATCTGCAAAAACATTTGTTATTTCGGCTGTGGCGGTTGAAGGTGCTATGATTACGCTTTACAACCTTAACACAGGAACAAATCTTTACGAAAAAATTTACGTTGACGGCGCACCACTTGAAACTGTAGTAGGTGCAAGCGGTCTTTATGCTCAGCAGATAACCCTTAAAGAGGGTATGAACAACCTTATGGTTTACGCTACAAACGGTTTTGACGACCAGGCAATCCGCTTAGACATCAATCTTTTGAGCGAAGGCTTTATTGACAAAATCAAATCTTTCACTATTGATTTTGCCAATATGTTTTAATGTTGGGTGTGCATATGAAAAAGCAGAACCTTAAGACTTATGTGCTGATTGCACTTATTATCAGCAGCGTGGTTCTTACGGGCAAAATATGGTTTAACGAAAAATTATGGCCGGAAGGCTATAATTTTTTTGCTGTAATTACGGATTATTTTTCGTTTGATGATGACGATTTTGTGTCGTCACTCACAAAAGAAACAATCTCGTTTCCGCAGTCGTTGGTAGTAACAAACACAGAAAAAAGAAGCGTGTATGCTGCCGACAGCGACTCTTTTAAAGCAATGGTGCCCGACGTTAAAGAACTTTTGCGCCTTGCTTTAGAGAGCAGCGAAAAAATCGCAATCGGCGAGCAGGACTGGTCACAGGCGCTAAAAACGCAGTCAATCCACGTAACGTATCCCGTTGCGTACGACTCTAAACTGTTTTTAAACATTTTGGGTTCGTATAAAACAGACGATAACTCTATACCCGTAAAAGAGTTTATTATATCATCACCCGTTGCCGCAACAGGTGCAGATGTATATATACGCAGGTACGACACAGCTGAGATTTTTAAAACATCTGTCATATGGGAAAGACAACGCCTTGCAGATATGATAAACACATATGCGCTCGACTCAATAGGCGATTTGTCGTATTCGTCCGAACTTAACTTCGACAAGGCAGACACAAGCGCAGGCACACAACAAAAAGTGCTGATAGAGTCAAACGTACTCATTGTGCTTAACAAACGGTTAAGCCATATGCTTGAAGAATTTAATCCGTTATACCACCACGAATTCAATACAGATGTGGTAGACAGTCTGCTTACGCAGTTCGGCTACAACGTATCAGGCGCACGCAAATATACCGAGCGTGATAATTCTATAGTTTTTGTGGAAAACTACTCTACACTTAAACTCCACCCGAACGGGCTGGTGGAATACAAAGCCGTAGACGCAAGCAAAGGTATTGACCTTGGCAGCGGCAACGACTTTTACGAAGGTCTGCTTGGCTGTGTGGATTTTGTAAACCGTATGTGGGGCGAGGTGCTGCCGTCCGAGGCACTTAACATCAACATCTCGTCAGACGTTATTGATACAAAAACCAACTCGTTCCGCCTTACTATGGACTACTTTGCAGACGGCGCACAGGTGGGCATTGACCTGCCGCAGTCTACATCGCACCAGTCAATGAACCACGGCGTTGAAATAGAGGTTGTCGGCGGTAAGATAATTTCGTACCGTCAGGTGCTGGCATATTTTAAATCTGTTAATATGGCAACCAACGGCACATCGGCTATAGAAGCGCTTGATAAACTTATGGCTGGCGCTAATATGGAAGGTCAGGTTATCCGAAATCTCTACCCCATATACATTGCCGACGGAACATCGTACAGAAAATCTGCATGGGCGGCACGCACCGCAGACGGCAGAACAGTAATTATAAACTAAGCAGATGCGTTAGTATCCGAACTCGCCTAAATCAAGTAAAATCGCTGTTTTTCTTTGTTGTCGGTCTTGAAATACGTCAGTATTCCTACGACCTTCCGCCTCGAAAAACAAACAATTTTATCTTGATTTAGGTTGAAA
>JAZSLD010000181.1:0-2879 GCA_045535195.1 Clostridia bacterium
ATAAGGAAGTGATATTATAACGCCAATTAATAGCAATGCAAATGTATACCCCAAACTGCAACGTACTGCGTGAGCAGGTATTGTGTTTTCAGCAAAGGTGATTGTATCAATACAAATATTATATAATTCCAAATAGCATAAATCCTATTGTGTTAATTGCAAAATTAGCAAACATATGCACAAACCACGATGTATATATATTGTCACTGCGAGAATTAAGATAGTTAAATATCAAGCCGCCGGCAAAAAGTCCTGCCATGGTGATAACAAACACCCCTACCGAGAACCAACCCGTCATTATAGCGATATGATAAAGCGAAAACATCACTGCGCTGAAAATGCTTGCTGTTTTTCCGGACGTTATTCTCTTTAGCGAAAGAAATGCAAAACCACGGAAGAAAAACTCCTCTACAAACGAATTTACAAACGATATATAAATCGCCACTACAACAAAATTATCGCTGTTTACGCCAATATTGTTTGTAAGCGCTTTAGTTACACCCGAAAAATCAAACACATCTTTAAGCAACAAATACGATATCAGTATAACGACATAAACGGGTATACAAAGCATCAGCGCAGTTTTCATTCCACGTTTGTTTATAATAAAAAGTTCTCTCAAATTCAGTTTTTTATCAAACAGCGAATATATAAACGGTATTACTAGAAACAGAATAAGTTTCATACCGGATTTAAGAAGATATCGCGGTTGGATAATGCCGTCTATAATCGCAAGAATTATACAAGCGAAAACAACTATAGTAACAATAGCGGTTATTCTTTTTCTGTTGCTCATAACATCACCCCGGATAATCATTTTTTATACGGCACACGTGCAGACGGTACCATCTTAGATGCAGAATCCGTATGTACTGCCTGGTCATCAAAGAAAATGTTGGCACCGAACGCTTTTAAAACTTCGCTCTTTTCTATGCCGCCAAGAAAAAACACCTCGTCTATACGCACATTCCACGCACGCAGCGTACGCACTACCCTTTCATGCGCAGGTGCATTACGTGCAGTTACAAGTGCCGTACGTATCGGCATACTCTCTTCAGGAAATTTTTCCTGAATTATGGATATGGTTTTTAAAAGTTTAGCAAAAGGACCTTCAGGCAATGGGTTTTGTGCATTTTTCTGCTCGTGTTCTGCAAATGCCTGCAACCCCTGCGCCTGATATATGCGCTCTGCCTCGTCTGAGAATATAACTGCATCACCATCGAACGCAATACGGATTTCAGGTATGTCATCGTCAGGGTTGATTGGCAGATTAGAATGGTCGCATATTATACCTGCGGCTATATTTGCGTTTATAGCCTCCTGAACATCTTCTTCATTGGCAGATAAAAACAAATCTGTTTTAAATGCGTCAAGATATGGTGCAATAGATTTACCGCTTACAAGTGCGGCTCTGCTTATATCCAGTTTGTAATGCTCTATTGAATTGAATATCCTGAGGCTTGTATCGGCACTGTTTTTAGACATAACTATTATTTCTGTAAGGTATCTTCCGTCAGCATTAAGTTGCTGCAGCGCCTTAACCAAAGGAAATGCCGTGCCGGGTTTTAGAATGTCTTTTTCGTGTTTTAACTGGTATTCGGAATATGCATTAAGTCCGTCTTTTTCAAAAATCTCGTTTTCTGACTCCAAATCAAACAATGCTCTTGACGAAACACCGATAACCAATTTATCTTCAAGTTTTAGCGGCATAGCAAATCTCCTCCTCTACATTATTTACAGGAATAACAAAATTAAACGCATTGGGGACAATTTCAAATTCAGTTGTTCCTGCATCAGATATTTCACCATCAGTACAAAGCCTGATATTCCCATTAAGCGGCGTAACAGTAATGTGCCTGCATTTTAATGACAAAATAATTCTTTCTATATTTTTAAGTTTTAAAAAATCGCCTTTCATATAATGCGGCAAGAGTTTTAAAAATCTGAGTCTTGATATGTTTTTAACTATGTTTATATTTATAAACCCGTCCTGCAATGATGCCAGCGGATTGCTTTTTACTCCGCCTCCGCAATAACAACCGTTTGCTATTGAAGTTAAAAGTAACGCTCCTTTGTGTTTAACATTTCCGTCAAGTTCTATCTTTAAATTTGCGCCTTTTTTCTTTATAAGGGTAACAAAAATAGAAAGCAAATATGCCAATGTGCCGGATACAAACGGTTTTTTCTTCATATCAGACGTCATATCAGCCACATTGCAGTCAAATCCGATATTAAACATATTTACGCAATATCCCATCTTTTTATTACTGTTTATATATGTAGTGTACTTAATGGCATCACACTTTACAATGTTACCTTTTATTTGATTGACAATGTTAGTAAAATCTCCGGCATAATCGAAGTTTCTGCAAAAATCATTGCCGGTTCCTATTGGAATAACACCGATTTCAGCATCTTTAAAATCAATAGCACCGTTTATAACCTCGCTTAACGTGCCATCGCCGCCGCAGGCAATAAAGCGTGCAGCACCAAACTTTTCGCAATGCTCGCTTACAAATCTTTGCGCATCGCCCACCGCTTTGGTAATATAAATTTCAGCATCTGCTTTTATTTCTGATGCAACATCAGCGATTTTTTTTATTAGTTTATCAATGTATTTGCCTTGTCCTGCCATAGGATTTATTATAAAAACCGTTTTCATTTTTATCTCCTGATTATAAGGGATGTAAGGTTTAGATGCCAAACTTTTAGGCGATATACTCGCTCACACTCGTGCGATATATTTTCACTCTGTTCAAATGCGATATAACTCCGCTATGCTCCGTTGCGATATGATATAAATTCCTTAATCTCGTCCCGAAGGGACATATCGCACCTTTAGGTATATCGCATCCGCAAGGATATATCGCAAATTCCGC
>JAZSLD010000171.1:0-5708 GCA_045535195.1 Clostridia bacterium
TTTTGCAGGATACGGGTATTTTAAACAGTATGTTGTCGGTAGTAGGTCTTGGGCCGGTGCGTATTATCGGTACAGAGGCGGCAGTTATTATCGGCATGGTTTACGATTATTTTCCATATATGGTTTTACCTATTTATTCTATTATGGCTAAGATGGATATCAAACTGTTTGAGGCGGCGCGTGATTTGGGATGTAACAGTTTTGGCGTGCTGAAACGTGTGATTTTTCCTTTAAGCCTGCCGGGTGTTTTGTCAGGCATTAATATGGTGCTTATACCGTCTGTCAGCACGTTTTACATTTCACAAAAACTCGGTAACGGCAAGTTCTTTTTAATAGGCGATGCCATAGAGGGACAGTATATTGCCAACAATCTGCATTTTGCTGCAGCGATTGCCTTTATCCTGATGGTTATTTTGCTGGTTTGTATGGGACTTTTAAAATATCTTGCGGCAAAATTCGTTTATGGGGGTGAGTAACACGAAACTTTCATCTAAAATTTATACTGCTGTTATTTTTGCGTTTCTGTTTGCTCCTATTGTTATTTTGCTGATATTTTCGTTTAATGAATCTAAAAGCCTTTCGGTTTTTTCCGATTTTTCTTTTAAGTGGTACAAGGAACTTTTTAATGACCGAAGCACGCTTGAGTCTGTAAAGAACTCTGTTATTCTTGCTCTTGCAGCTACTGCTGTTTCCACAGTAATGGGTACGGCGGCAGCATTTGGAATTTACCGTGTAAGAAAAGAATGGTATAAAGTTTTGATGAACACGGTCACCAATATACCTATGGTTAACCCCGATATTATTACAGGTATTTCAATGATGCTCGTGTTTGTGTTTGTGGGGCAACTTTTCGGTGCGTCTACCAGTTTGAATTTCTGGACTATCCTTATTGCGCATATAACTTTTTGCCTGCCGTATGTTATTTTGCAGGTGTTGCCCAAATTGCAACAGATGGACGGTGCGTTGCTTGAGGCGGCGCAGGATTTGGGCTGTACGCCGTTCCGTGCTTTTTTCAAAGTGACTTTGCCTGAAATTCTACCCGGTATTATTACTGGCGCTATTATGGCGTTCACATTGTCGCTTGACGACTTTGTAATCAGTTATTTCACATCGGGCAACGATTTTCAAACTTTGCCGATCCGCATATACAGTATGACTAAAAAAACAGTTACACCTAAGATGTATGCGCTTGCAACGATCATATTCTTTATAACATTGGCACTCTTGCTTATCAATAATCTGATAGACAATGAAGACAGCCGTAATTTGCGTAAAATCAAAAAGAACAAAAAGAATAAAAAATATGTGCTTGCAAAATAAATAAAGGAGGAGAAAATGAATAGAAAAATATTAGCGATTTGTCTTGTTTTAATTATTTTGAGCAGTTTGTGTTTAACCGGCTGCAGTGGCGAAGAAACGCTGACTTTAAATGTATATAACTGGGGAGAGTACATCTCTGACGGAAGCGAAGGCAGTTTTGATACTGTAAGGGAGTTTGAAAACTGGTATGAGCAAACCTATGGTACAAAGGTTAAGGTTAATTATACAACCTTTTCTTCCAATGAAGATATGTATAGCAAAATATCAAGTGGTGCTGTAAGTTATGACGTTATTATTCCGTCTGACTATATGATTGCTCGTATGGCGTCTGAGGATATGCTGCTCCCGCTTAATTATGAAAACATACCGAACTATCAGTATATTAATGATGATTTCAAAGGTCTGTATTACGATCCACAGGGACAGTATACCGTTCCTTATGCGTATGGAATAATAGGTGTTATTTATAATGCCAACGAAGTTGACGAAGCGGATACAGGCAGTTGGGACCTTTTGTGGAACGAAAAATATACAGATAAAATTCTGCAGTTCAATAACTCGCGTGATGCTTTCGGTATGGCGATGTATAAACTTGGTCTGGACGTAAACTCCGAAGATACTGCTGTGTGGGATACTGCTTATGAAGAGTTGCTTCTCCAGAGACCGTTGGTATACAGTCTGGTTATGGATGAAATCTATAATATGATGGAATCCGGCGAGGCTGCCATTGGCGCTTATTATGCCGGAGATTATTTCACAATGGTTGATGCGCAGGCGGAGAATGTAGATTTAAAATTCTACTATCCCGAACGTACAAATTATTATATAGATGCAATGTGTATTCCCAAATGCTGCGAAAACAAGGAACTGGCAGAAATTTTTATCAATTATATGCTTTCTGAAGAACCTGCTATTGCCAATGCAGAATATACCTATTATGCATCTCCTAACCGTCTTGTTTATGAAAACGAAGGTTATATTGAATCAATGGGCGATGAGGCGATGGGTATTCTGTATAAGTATGTAGACGATTTTGCACAGCATTACGAGGCGAATGCTTACCATAATTTAACGCCCGAAATGCTTGATTACATCAACACTTTATGGGAAACATTGAAGATTAACTGAGAAAACACCCCAATATAGCCATTAATTTTAGACAAACTGCGTAATAAAAAATGGTTTTTTTGGGAAAATCCAACAAATTAATAACTTTGTTGTAAAAAATATTGTAAAAACGGATTTTATTTGATATAATCAAGTTATTCCGTAGTATTTTATTTATCAGGAGGATGTAAAAAATGAAAAAAAGTGATTTAATCGCAAAAATCGCAGACAAAGCTGGAATGACAAAGAAAGACGCTGAAAAAGCTTTGAACGCTTTCATCGACACAGTTACAGAAACACTGGCTGCTGATGACAAGATTTCTCTCGTAGGCTTCGGTACTTTCGAAACAAAGAAACGTGCTGCTAGAAAGGGTAAAAATCCCAGAACTGGCGAAGTTATCAACATTCCCGCTGCTAAGGTTCCTGCTTTCAAAGTAGGCCAGGGTTTGAAAAACGCAGTTAAATAATTGACATCTTAATTTAATAAAAGGGCCTTGCTTTGTTATGGAGCAGGGTTTTTTTATTAGCATCACAAGTTACCTTGCGGTGCTAATAAAAAAACAACAAAGCATAACAAAAAGAAAAGAGGTAGTTTAATATGAGTACAATCGGTTTTGTAGGCGCAGGCAATATGGGCGGTTCAATAGTTTCGGGTATGATTATCCGTGGCGGTGTTTCGGCTGAGGATGTGTATGTTACCGAACCGCGCATTGCAGACGAAATTACATCGCTCGGTGTTAATGTCTGCGATATTGAAGAAACTGTTAAAAATTCAGATTATATAGTTTTGGCTGTTAAACCTAATGTTATGGGCGATGTTCTGGAGAAAATATCAAAAATCACCCAGACTGACGACAAAGTTTTTATTACCATTGCTGCCGGCGTTGATATAGCATATATGAAAGCCGGACTCGGCAAAAAGAAAAAAATTGTGCGTGTTATGCCCAACCTGCCTATGAGTGTAGGCGAGGGTATGTCTGTTATCTGCGGTAGCGATGAAGTTGAAGAACACGAACTTGCCGCGGCGGTAAAGATTTTCTCTTGCGTTGGCAAAACTGCAGTTTCTGCTAATGAAGATATGATTGACAAGTGCATCGCTATAAATGGAAGTGCGCCTGCATATGTGTTTATGTTTATTGAGGCACTTGCAGACGGTGCCGTTAAAAACGGAGTTCCCAGAAAAGACGCATACGAACTTGCTGCACAGACGGTACTTGGCTCTGCAAAACTTGTGCTTGATACCGGCAAACATCCGGCAGTTTTAAAAGATATGGTCTGCTCACCTGCAGGAACTACAATAGACGCTGTGTGTTCTTTGGAAGCAGACGGTTTCAGAAACGCTGTTCTCAATGCTGTTGAGGCGTGCACTAAAAAAGCAGAATCGATGAAAAGCGGTATGGTAAATAAAAACAAGTAATTATGTGCCCTCCTTGTTCATATAATTTAGTGGACAAGGGGGACTTTTTTTGAAAAGAAATAGGTTTTTTAAAGAACATATACAGAATAATTCTGTGAAGTATATCTTATGTATAATTTTACTCCTTGCAGGAGTATGTGTGGGGTGCAGTACACATTCAAGCCTGAGTGCAGACAATGCGCAGTCGCTTGTAGTACATTTTTCTGAGTCGGCAGTTGACGGCGTGAAGGCAACTTTTACAGAGGTGTTTAAAAACTGCCTTATTTCAAATTTAAAATACATATTAATTTATTTTGTGCTTTCAATGACGGCATATAGTGCTTGGTGTTGTGTAACAGTTCCCGCAGTTAAAGGATTTGCTGCCGGATTTACGTCTTCTTTTTTAATTGCAAATTATGCGGCGCACGGTGTTGCGTATGTGTTGCTTGCTATATTGCCGTCTGCCTTACTTGTTCTTCCGGTGCATTTTTTTGCTGCGGTGGTTTGTATAAACTTTGCCACAGACAGACGTAAAAGAGGGGATATAGGCGCACGTGCCGCTATGGGGATAGTTCCTGCCCTTGCAATTATTTTTACTGTTATGGCTGTTTGCTCTCTGTATGACGCTTTAATTTCCCCGTTTATATTTAAAAATCTTTTCTGATACCATATATTCTGTAAAAATGCACATAAACAATCTCGAGGTTTGTAAAAATGATGTTCAATTTTCATGAAATTTCAAAAAAACGGCTTTTTTTCAAAAAAATCGAAAAAAACCCTTGCAAACCTTGATAAAATGTAGTAAAATATCTCTGTGTGTGATATGACAGACGATGATGCGGGAGGTTAAGTATCTTAGGGATACAATTTCCGCGGAGAATGTCCGAATCATGAATTTGGGCGTCAGAACACAGGATAGGTGTATTATGCCCAGTTCTTGTGAACTGGGATTATTAATGCATAATGTGTGACACACCCGGCAGGGTGTGAAGTTTTTCTGGCTGTCAAGCACAAAAAATACTCATTATGAAGGAGGGTACTAAAGTGGCTAATAGTCAAAAACTCAGAATCAAACTCAAAGCTTACGACCATCAGCTCATCGACCAGTCGGCTCAGAAGATCGTAGAAACAGCACAGCGTACAGGCGCTAAGGTTTCAGGTCCTATTCCGCTGCCAACAAAGAAAGAGGTTGTTACAATCTTGAGAGCGGTTCATAAGTACAAGGATTCCCGTGAGCAGTTCGAAATGAGAACTCACAAAAGACTTATCGATATCCTTGAACCCACACAGAAAACAATTGAGACACTTCTGAAGATTTCTTTACCTGCTGGTGTAGATATCGAGATCAAACAGATCTAATTCCAAGGTGTTTCCGATAGCCAATCGTTAAATGGCGGTCACGTTGGGGCAAATGCTTCAACCAATAACCTAAATAGGAGGAAGAAAAAATGCAGAAAGCAATTTTAGGCAGAAAACTAGGCATGACACAGGTTTTCACAGAAGACGGTGCAGTTATTCCCGTAACTGTTATCGAAGCTGGTCCGGTTGCAGTAGTACAGAAGAAAACAATCGAGAACGACGGCTATGAAGCAATCCAGGTTGGTTTTGAAAATGCTAAAGAAAAAGCAGTTACAAAACCACTCAAAGGACATTTCGCAAAAGCAGGAGTAGCTCTTAAGAAGGTACTTCGCGAATTCAGATTGGATGATTGCTCAGCTTACAATGTAGGCGATCAGATTACAACAGAAATTTTTGCTGCTGGTGACAAAATCGACGTTACAGGCACAAGCAAGGGTAAAGGCTTTGCAGGCTCTATCAAAAGATGGGGAAGCCACAGAGGTCCTATGACTCACGGTTCAGGTTACCACAGAAGACCCGGTTCATT